>NZ_JPUF01000056.1 GCF_014737315.1 Treponema zioleckii
TTTTTTTTTGTTTTAAAGCAATGCAATACGAACCGGCCTCCGAAGCGAGCGCCGACCAGGGGGAGGAAAAGGCGGCACGGATGCCGCCGGAAGCGAGCACGGAAACGCAAAATATTAACTCGTAATCTAAAAACCGACTCGTGCGTTTCCCACCAGTTTTTCTGGCGAAAAACTGGTGCGTTGATGGAGGCAGCATGCAGGTGCTCACAAAACGCGGCAACAAGGAAGGCCGCGTTTTGCGGGTGCAGTTTTGTTGCTCGCGCGTCGCTCGCAACTTTCAATTTTCATTTTTCTCCCCACAAAAAATCCTTAACAAAAACGGCAAAAATCACTAGAATATTAAAATCATTTTAAATTAAAGGAGTTTGTCTTTATGATTAAAAAGATTCTTGGAATCGCTGCAGGACTCGCAATCGCTTCTTGCGCATTCGCTTCAAAAAACGTTGGGCCTGGTATTGGTGGAATTCTTTGCGGCGGACAGAACGGTCTATTCTGGGACGTGCTCGGAATTTCTATCAACGACACATTCTGGCCAACAGAGCTTGGAGCCGTAACATTCGGAACTTCAGGAGCTTCTGGATGGTCATCAATCGTTTACGAGAAAACAGAGCAGTTCATTGACGAGAACATGGACTTTGTAGCAACAGACATCGCAATGGGACAGGGCGAGTACATCGACACAGTTGCAAGCATGCTTAAAGTTGAGGATGTTGACGCATTCAAAGCAAAGGCACAGGCAAACTTTGACGTTCTCTTCCCAACAGCAGAGGTTTCTGCAGCAGAAGTTACACAGGGACTCATCGCTCTCTTGTAATTTTTAGGGAATTTTACGGTCGATGAAAAATTTAATCGGCAAAAACAGGCGGCGTTCGTTCTGCCTGTTTTTTTTGCTCCAAACTATTCTTATTCCACTCGCTTCTCAGGAACTCGCTTCTGAGCCAGATTTGAGTTCGTATTCCGCAAGAACCGAAGAACTTGTAAAAAAAGCCGACGAGCTAAAACTTTACGATGATGATTTGTGGCGAATTCTGCTCCTGTACGAAAAATCTCTCGGCGGAACAAAAAGCATAATCACAAGCAAAGAATTTTTTCTTTCTGAAAACGGACAAAAAAATCCACGTGATGAAATGCTGACCGACATCCGCGCCTTTAGGCAGAGCAAGAACGTTGCGGACTTCCCGGCCCGCTTTAAATTTCTAAAAGAAAAACTTTCAGATTCAGACAGCGACTTTCCAGAAATTTTTGACCGCGACTATGCGGAAATAAAAAAGACTGTCAATCCGACCTCGGTTTATTTAGTCTATCCGTCGGGATTCATGCAGAACCCCGCTTCAATGTTCGGGCACACGCTAATCGTATTCCACGACGAAAACAAGAGCCGTTTGCTCGGTCAGAGCGTTACTTTCAGCGCGCGAAACACCGAAAATCCAGGAATCATCTTCGCGCTAAAAGGGCTGTTCGGGCTTTATTCGGGCGACTTCGTAATCGAGCCGTACTCAAAGCAAATCCTAAAATACAGCGACATGGACAAACGCGACATTTGGGAATACAAGCTTCGCCTTACCGACGACCAAATAGACATGCTTTTGCGGCATTCAATAGAACTTTCCCGCGCTCACTCAAAATATTATTACATCAGCAGGAACTGCACCGCGGGACTTATGCTTCTTCTTGAATCATCTTTTCCAAACGAAAATCTCTCAAAAGAACTCGGAGAAATGGCAGAACCGGTCGAGGCAATCAAGATTCTTCACAAAAAAAATCTCATCGACGGCGAACCAATTTTTAGGCCTTCGCTCCACACCGAGATTCTTCTTGAAAAATCAGAGTTAAACTCACAACTCGCAAAGGCCGTAAAATCTTACTGCAAGGGGAAAATCACGCTAGAAACGCTTCTTGAAAAAGCAGAAAGTGACGAAGAAAAGGCAAAATGCCTCAAACTTTCGGTGGATTATTTAAAGCACCGACTTTCCGCCGGAAAATTGAGCCAGAGCGACTACCAAAAACGAATAATGCCAGTTTTTAAGGCAATGACAAAATTCAAATTCTCAGCCCAGAATTTTACGAGCAACGACTTTCCGCACGAAAGCCACGACTCGCACAAAATTGCGTTCAGCTTTGGCGTTGACGACGGCGAGATTTTTGAAAAACTTTCGTTCCGGCTCGTGAACCACGATTTAATCGACGAGGACAAGGGACTCAACAAGAACACGCAGTTAGATTTTTTTACGGGCGCGTTTTCGTTCTATCAAGGGCGCGGCGGGCTAAACGGTTTTAGCGACATAAATGAAGCCGAAGAAATCGGACAGAAAATTCAAATCGACAAGATTCTGTTTTGTGACATTCTTTCCCTTCCAGTTTCGGACTCGTATTTTTTTAACAAAGCTCTCGAAATTGTTTGCGGAATGGAACGCACTCAGTTTTCGGCCGAGCAGGATTTTTTGGCGTTCAGATTCAAAGGATTTTCTGGCGCGAGTTTTAAAATCTGGAACGCGAACCAGTTTTACGCTCTCGCGGGCGTTGATTTTTACGCGCACCCCGACTTTGACACACGAACCGACCCGCTTTTTGGGCTTGAATGCGGTCTTTTGACGACAAGCGGACGCTGGAAGCAGAGTCTTTTCGCTTTGGCGGAGCAGGGAATTTTTAAGAATGACGGCACGCATGGCAAAGAAGGCTTAATCGGATTCGAGGAAATTAAAAACCGTAACAGGCTAAGGCTTTTTCTCACAGTGGAAGAACGGCTCACGCTTACACGAAACACAGCGCTTTCGGCAAAATACACTTTTGGCGGCGATTACAAAACATACAAACACAAAGGCGAACTTACCGCGCATTTTAATTTTTAGGAGGCCTTTATGAATCAAAATCCTAAGATTTCAGTCTGCATTCCAGTTTTTCGCTCGGAAGCGACGCTTGAAGAGTGCCTTAAAAGCGTTGCAGAACAGACTTTCCGCGACTTTGAAGTTGTTATTGCTGACGATGCGAGCGACGGAAAAGACAAAAACGGACGAAGTGCAAAAAAAATCGTTAAAGAATTTTCAAAAGCCCTCAAAAAAGAAAAAATCCATGTTGAATACATTCGGCACAGCTCAAACATGGGACTTGTAGAAACTCGGCGAACGCTCGTGGGCGCATCCCGCGGGGATTTTGTCGCAATGCTGGACTCGGACGACGCGCTCTTTGCAGACTCGCTCCAAAGTCTTTTTACCGTAGCTCAAGAATCTGGTGCGGATATTGTTCACGGTAAGGCTGAAGGATTTTTGACGACAGAAGCTCAGAACGAAGAACTTTCAACAGCGGAGAAAAATCGACTGGAAAAAATTCAGGCCAAAATCGAGCTGACTTCAAAAGATGAGCTTTTAGGTTCCGAAATAAGAAAAAGCTGGCTAATCGCAGAGTCGCATCACAGTTTTTTATGGGGAAAACTAATCAGAAAAAATCTTTATGAAAAAGCACTTGAACTCGTTCCGTTCGTGCACTGCACAATGGCAGAAGACGTAGTTCAATATTTTTTTATAACCACGCTCGCAAAAAAATACGTTTCACTCGACAAAAAAATTTACCGCTACCGTGCGGATTCAGGAATCACTTCGAACAAGAAAATCACCGGTGAAGATGAAGTAGAACGAATCGCACAGGCTGCAGACGCTTTTAATGCGATTTTCGCCCAGATTGCGGACGGCGAAGTAACCGTTACGGCCGAAGAAAAGGATTTTCTGTCGGCAATGTGCCGCAATCATCTTGCGAACAACATCGTTCAAATGCAATTCGTAACCGAAGAATTAAAATCACGTGCAAAAGAAATTCTTGCGGAGCATTGGGGCGAGGATTTTGTCCGCACGGCAGAAAAATCTATGCAACAACAATCTTAGGATTTGCTGTTTTCCGTCTCTGTTCAGAAACATTGAAATACTCTATAATATTTTCCAAACATCCAGTGGATTCAATCTTCAATTTTAGAAAAATAAAAACTCGGTTTTAGATTTCTAACGCAGATGCGCACGCCCTACCCCATTCACTGCGCTCATCAGCGTTAAAAACTTATTTCCGTAAAAGGAGGGATGTATGACAAAAATAAAGACCCATGCAATTTTTACGCTCGCACTCGCAAGTTTACTTTTATTTGTTTTTTGCGGCCTGCTCACAGACAGATTCTACAGGCTCGGTCATTCTTTCGGCAACGGTACCACGCGCAAGTTTTGACGTGGATTCCGACGCAGCTTTGACCACGGACGAGAAAACTTTTACGCTGGAAGTCTCGCTCACCGGCGGCTATAAAGAAACTCAAAGCCAGACGGTATCGCTGGAAGACAACTCAAAAACCTTTGAATTTCAAGAAGTTCCAGCAGACACGCTGCTCAAAGTAACCGCAAAGCTTTTGCAAGGCAAAGAAACTCTTTACACCGGCGAGTCAGAGCGTTTTATCGTAAAACCAGGCGAAAATCTCGTAAAGATTTCAATGAAAAAAGGTGACGGCGAAGAAACGATTTGGGTCGTGCTTTGGAATCGCGCAGAAAAAGAGCAGATAAAAACATCTGGCTCAAATTCATTCACAACAGGAATGAATATTTTTAATCTCAACGCTATTTCAGACGAATCAAAAATCACAGAAAGTGAACGACTTTCCACAAATATATCTGACAGCATTTGTTTTTCAGATAACGGAGATTTGTACATATTGGAGCACTACATAACAGAAAATAGCAAAGTCTACAATATCGCACAATATACAAAAACATCTGCAGGATATAAAGAGGGTAATTATTTAAACTTGACTCCTCTCATGGAAAAAGCAAACGCCACATCTTATACCCCAAGCGAAATTAGTATCTACGGCGATTACATTTATGTAATGTGGACAATTCCAAATAATGAAATTTATACAACTAAAATTGAAGGAATAAATCTTTCAAACTTTGCAGATACAGAATCATTCGAAACAATAAAGACGATAAACAACTTTAAAGCAACTCACATTGCAATTACTGACGGATTGCTATTCGCAACGAACGGGACTCAGATTTACCAATTCGAATTTACTGCTGGGCAAAATCAAGATTTGCAAGTTTCAAATGCAACCCAAATTCAAACAGATGAGTTGCCAAAAGCATCAGCCTCAATAACTGCACTCAACATCGTCAATGGCAATCTTTATGGTCTTGCAGCATGGACTCAAATGGACAAAACCTCAAAGGGTTACGTGTTCAAAATTGACATTTCTACTATGAGCCTGCAAAGCTGGTCAAATGGCAACAAACTTTTCGGCTGGAATGACAGCGAAACTGCAACACCGCACGGCTCAAACGATTATTTCTTCTACCCTACGCGATTCATTGCGACGTCACCAAAAAAACTTGTAATTGCAGATGACGGCTACCGAGAATCAACTGGCAGTGACGACACAGATCCGAAAAATGAAAACCGTGTAGTCATAATCGACCTGGAAACTGAATCAATGTCTGCTACAAACGTCGGGGTAATGTTCGACAACCAAAACACAGGTTGTGGTGTAACACAGGCAAACTAGCGGAATACTTTTAAAAATGAAAAAACACTTCTTTTTTGTGCTGCTTTTCGCGCTCCTGGGCTTTTGCCTGGGGGCAGAATCTTTGCGAAATTACGTGTGCTGCGTTCGCGCCGACGAAAGTGACGAGAACATTCAGTTTTTGAGAAAGCTAAAACAAAACGAGGATTTTTACAAACTCTACTTAAAAAACTCTGGACTACGAATTTTTTTTGAGAACCTAAATGCAAACGGATTCGTAGTCCGTGCGCCGAACGGCAAAAAATACGTTCTAACGATTGAAAGGGCTGTTAAAAATTCACGCCTAGCCGACGTAAGTTTTTTGCAAGAAGACAATTCTGTTCTCTCTCTCACAAATCTTCCGGTTTTTAAGAGCGACGAAGACACAGGACTTTCGCTGGTTGAACTGCCAGATGATTTTGACTGCAAGCTCCTAGATTTTTTTGAAGGCAAAGCCGAAGAAGGTGAAAACGTTTATACCGCCTCAGTTTTTCCGAATCAAAAAACGCCAGACTATTTTTTTCAGAGCGGATTTTTAAGGAATCCTTTTGCGCCAAACGTTCTAACGGACTTTCCAAAAATCACATTCCTGTATTTGCACTCGCTTACCACAAACTCGCTTTCCGACGGCCAGCCGCTTCTTGTAAAGACTGGCGGGTCGTACAAAATTCTTGGCATAAACATTAAAAATGATAAAAAAAGCTATGCAATTCCTGGTAAGTTCATAAAAGAATTTTTGGAGAAAGCTTTTAAAGATGATTCTGAATCTCAAAGCGCACCCACGGAAAATCAGTCTTGCAAAGCTCCCGAAGAGTTTTTCGCAACATTAAAAAATCCCGCTGCATCGTTCACCGACATTTCTAAATTTATTTCCGATGAATTTGTCAGGAATTACGGCAAGCAAATTCTTTTTACTTACCACAAAAAAATCGACGAAAAAACAAACAAATTAAAATCTTTTGAAGAAGACCCGATGGGCTATCTAAGGGCAACTTGTGCGTTCGCACTTTGGAGTGAACTAAAAGGCGGAACGCCGAATGCAAAAACTTCTGCCGAATCTGTGTGCTGGAAAAATTTTGACGGTGCGTTGAAAATCTGTGACGCAAAATTCTCAAAAAAATTCCGAACCTCGCCAAAAGAAGATTCAAAATCGAACGAATTTTCTTTTGGCTTTGGCTACAGCCCGTATGACGAAAGTGCGTTCCGAATCGAAGGCGGTTCCGTAAAGCCAACAGAAGGCGGAACAAAAGGCTTTGACGCGAGTTTAGGCTTTGATATTTTCTGCATCGGGGCGGGGATATTCTTTGAGCGCGAAAAAGTTGACCTTCCGGTAAAATCAAGCGAAGAGTGCACTTGGATGAATTCCGTTGGTCTTTCGGCAAGATTTCTATTTCCGTTCTACATTTGGAGACTTTCGTGCACACCGTTCGTGGAAGGCAGGCTTGGAATTTCAAATCTTACGGATATTTTTGGCGGAGAAACAACACGGCTATATTTTGCCGACCGAGTCGGGCTTGAAGTTATGCCAAGATTCTTTGAACACGTAAATCCGTTCGTCTCGGTAAGCGCATTGCACAGCACGTACAATGCAAAACACACCTACAACGTAGAGTTTTCCGCAGGAATAAGATTCTGCCTCGCCACCAGCGATTGGTAAAACTCTCCGCCGCAGTGCAAACTTATAGACGCAAAAAAAATAAGGCTCGCCGAAAAGTATTGTCACGCAGGATTGGCAAGAAATGTCATGCTGAACTCGATTCAGCATCTGCGTTTGCTGAGCGAAGTCGAAGCATGGATTCCGAAACTAGTTCGGAATGACATGTTTTTAGTTCAGAATGTCAAAGTGGTTTCGGCAACGCTCAAGCACCAGGTGCGCGGGCAAAAGTTTTCCCAGGCCGCGTGTCATGCTGAACTCGATTCAGCATCTACCTGCATCATACAGGGATTCCGAAACTAGTTCGGAATGACAGTGTACAACAAACTTATTGGATATTCCCATTTTTTTGTTCGCTTTAAGTGCGATAGTTGAGCTTGCCGCAACGGGAACAAACAGATTTTTTGCACCAATTAAATGCGCAGTATCGCGGCCCCGGATTTTTTGTCGGTGGCAAGCGATTCTGTTGGGAACGGCACGGTCAAAAGCTCGCCGTTCTTTGGCTGCACGTGATGCTCGTCAACGGCAAGAACCAAACCAATCTCGCTGCACGCGTAGTAGCCTGAGCGATGCAGTTCCGGCAGTTTTATAAAATCGCTCGCAATGCGCAAGTCCAAAGTCTGCTGTTTTTTTGAATTCTCGCTAATCACTTCGTCAAGGGATTTTATTTCATCCACAGATTTTTTTTGTTCGCCAGAATCAGATTTTCTTGAAAGCACAAAACTCAAACTTGCCCGGTCTTTTGAAAGCCCCGCTTTTTCTGAAAGCTTTAAAAGCGAAACAGGCGCGTCTTCCGTGTTAAAAGCAAAATTGCACCATTTTGAAGCGTGGCCCTCAAAATTCGTCATTTTGCCACCCTTTCTTCCGTCCATCGGGCACTCGCGACAATGCGGGCACGGAGAAACTGGCATAAAGCCACGACGAATAAACGCATCGCGCATTAGAGAAACAAAACGCGCCGAATGCGGGTCGCCAGGCTCGATTAAAAGCGAAAGCCCTCCCGCATCCTTTAAATAGTCCGTCATCTCGCCGCTATATTTTTTTGCGAGAAAATCCGTCGGCATTTCGTTGTTCTGAATGATTTCGTTAAAAGTATTCGCACAAACCACAAAATCTGCTTTTTCTTTGATTTTTGTTCCGAGCGGACCTTTTACGCGAACAATTTTCCACGGTTCTTCGCCGTCTTTTAAAGTCTTTGCCGCCACCGAAAGATAAATTTCTTCGCCCGCGCACAAAGCACCCTGGGAAAGATCCACGCAATACCAAGTGATTTTTTTTGAGCGAAGTTCCGGGCGGGAAAGCCACAATGCAACTGGCACGGTGAGCGGACCGCTTCCAATATCAAGTGCAACGGCAGTATCCGGCAAGTCGAACGCATTTTTTGGAAGATTCGCAAAAAGGCGCGAAAGCCGAACAAGATTCCACCACATAAAATACGAAATATACGCGCTGATGCTCGAAGCGTCATTCATGTAGCCGAGCCTTCGGCTACCGCGATCGTCGGTAAGCTCGTGGGAAAGTTTTTTTATGGTTCCGCCAAGCTGAACTCTCTGTTTTCCGCTCAAACCCAAAACGCTGGCAGAAACATCATCAAAATGATTTATGATTTCAAGTGACTCTTTAGGTATCGCATTTTCGTCAAACATGGATGAACGTTTGATTTTTAACTTTCTTCTCTCGAATTCACGACTGCTTTTGTGTGCAGGTTTGGTGACTGATTTTTTTGCAGAGTGATTTTTTACAAGGTGCGCTGTGGAAGATTCACCTTTTTTTTCATCTTTGTCTAATTTTCCGTCTTTTTCTGATTTTTCTGACTGACCAATTTTTTCAAATTGTCTGTTTGCAGAAGGTCTGGCTTTTTTTCCTGCGGCTTTTTCGTACCACGGTCTCTCGTCATTTCTTTTCATTTTTGCTGTTGTTTTCGTTCCCAATGTTTTTCAAATCCAAATAAAGCCCGGTCAAACTGGCCCGAATCTGCCTTATTGCCTCAATTGCGTCCGCTTTTTCCTCGTAAACGGCGGTTTCGTGCAAAATCTGGTTGCGGGCGCCCTCAATCGTGTATTTTTTTTCGTAAATCAAAAATTTTAGGCGAAAGACCATCGCAAGGTCGCGCTCGGTGTAAACGCGTCTTCCGCCAATGTCTTTTCGGGGAGCGAATCCCGGAATCACGGTCTCCCAATAACGAAGCACGTTGCTCTTGACCCCGGAAAGCTCCTCGACTTCACCAATCTGGTAAGTCATTTTTCTCCTTTGTTAAACGAACCTCTGCTCCCACTTTTTGCGGCTTGCCTTCATTACAAGTTCCACAGGAATCTGGTCAAAGCCCAAATCTTTTCGAATCTGGTTTTTAAGGTAAGTTACGTAGCTTTCAGGCACATTGTCTGGACTCGTGCAGAAGAGCCTGAATGAAACAGGATTCGAACTGGTCTGCGTCATGTAGCGAATTTTAAAGTGAATCGCTTTGCTCGCCGGCGGCGGATAGTGAGCAAGCCAGTCCTGAAGAGCATTGTTCAGGGCGGAAGTCTCCACTTTTCGCGTAAGCTGCGAGTAAATTTCAAGCGCTTTGTTCATCAAATCTTTGATTCCGTCTCCGTTCAGCGCGCTCAAAGGCAAAATCGGTGCCCAGTTCATCTGACCGAACATGATTTTGATGTATTCCTGGGTGTTGCGCAAAGTTTTTCGGCTCTGGTCCTGTGTGTCCCACTTGTTCAGAACGAAAATGATTCCGCGTCCGCGTTCGTAGGCAAGCGAACAGATTTTTTTGTCCTGGTCGGCAAGTCCTTCCTGTGCGTCAATCATCAAGAATACAATGTCGCACTGATCGAGCGTTTTTATTGCGCGGTTAACCGAATAATATTCAACGTTCTCGTGAACTTTTTTCTTTCTGCGGATTCCTGCGGTGTCAAGAACTTCAAAATCCCGTCCGTTGAACCTAAAGCTTCCCTCAACAACGTCGCGGGTCGTTCCTGCGTAATCGCTGACGATTGAATTTTCCGTGTGCGTGAGTCTGTTTGAGAGCGTGGATTTTCCAACGTTCGGTTTTCCCATAATCGCGATTCGGATTGGCCGGTCTTCTTCATTGCCTTCGGTGACTTTTGAAAAATCAAGCCCTTCCACGATTTTTTCGGCAAACTCTGTAATGTTGTCTCCGTGGTCTGCAGAAATAAAGAAAAGTTCGTTGAATCCGTACTGCAAGTAGTTCCAAGAAACGTCCTGTCCGTTTCCGCCTTCGCATTTATTCACGCCAACAACGAGTTTTGACCAATACGGTCGCAAAAGCTGAATAAATTCTTCGTCTTCGCCAGTAATTTTGCCGGCTTCAAGAAGAAGAACGATTTTGTCGGCTCGGCGAACCATTTCAAGTGACTTTTCGACTACAAGTTCGTCCATTTCGGCTTCTTTTGAACCAATCTCGCGGTCAATTTTATAACCGCCCGTATCCACAAGATGAACCGGTTTTCCCGAAATAAAAGCAGTCGCCTCAACAGGATCGCGGGTAACGCCCGGAGTCGGGTCTACGATTGCGAGCCTGCGGCGCATAAACCTGTTGAAGAGAGTGGATTTTCCAACGTTCGGGCGACCTGCAATAACTACGAGCGGAAGGTTAAAGTAAGTTTTTCCGCGCGTAAAGCTAAGCTCGCCTTCGGCATTCGAGTCGATTTCGCCGAATTCATCGCCGCCTTCAGGGTTTTCTAGTCCCTCGTTGATTTCTTCGAGCGCATTTTTTAATGTTTGTGCGCCAGAATCAGATTCATCAACTTCATCAAATTCTTCTGACTCTCTTTCTTCATTCTCATCAAAATTTACGGAATCATTTTGCCCCAAAAGCTCAGAGTCATCACCTGCTGCGGAGTCTGCTTCTCCGTTCATCGCACGAATTTCTTCCTCTGTGAGAGGCGTTTGTGAAATATCAAATTTTGCTGGTTTTGGTTTTGAAAAATCAGGTTTTCTTTTCTTTGTCTTTGCCATTCTTTCCCCATTCAAAAAAATACAAAAAACGGTGACCTTGAAAAACAAAATCACCGTTCAATCAGCGTTTCTAGTCACCGCTATAATACATGATTTTTATATGATTTCCAACGTCATGCCGACGTTTAAGTTCTTTGCCGAAATCGCCTGCAATTCAGGCAGCGTGAACTGCGAAAGCAGAGCTTTAATCTTCGTGATTCGCTTACTGCTCACGCTCAACGTCCGAACTCCCATTCCCGCAAGAACAAGCGCGCTGTCGTTCTTTCCGGCCATCTCGCCGCAAACCGAAACCGGAATTCCGGCAGTTTCGGCTTCTTTTACGGTCATCGAAATAAGCCTTAAAACCGCAAGATGAAATTCGTTGTACATCGGCGCAACCGCAGTGTTCTCTCGATCAACGCACAAAGTGTACTGCGTAAGGTCGTTCGTACCAATCGAAAAAAAGTCCGTGATTTTTGCAAAGCAGTCTGCAATCATCGCGGCGGCGGCAGTTTCCACCATAATTCCAATCGGAACGTCTTCCACAAATTTTACGCCTTCCGAACGAAGCTCGTTCTTTGCCATTTCTGCAATGCTCAAAGCGTCCCGAACCTGCTCCACGCTCGTAATTAGCGGCAGCATGATTTTTAGATTTCCGTAAACGCTCGCGCGGTACAATGCCCTGAACTGCGTTTTTAAAAGATTCGGATTTTCAAGACTCAACCGAATCGCCCTGAGCCCCATAAGAGGATTCTTTTCTTCTATAGAAAAAGCCTGCAACTCCGCAGATTTTATGATTTTGTCACCGCCGGCATCCAAAGTTCTGATTACGACAGGCTTTCCTTTCATAATCTCAAGAACACGCTTGTAGGCCGCAAACTGTTTTTCTTCGCTAAATCCGGAGGCATGAACGTGTGCCGAACCAATATCCTGATTGGCTTCGTTCATAAAAAGGAATTCCGTCCTAAAAAGCCCGATTCCGTCCGCACCTTCCTGGGCTGCCATCTCGGCTTCCTCAACGGTACCAATATTTGCCATAACAGAAAATTTTACGCCGTCTTTTGTGACAGCAGGAAGATTTCTGAATTTGCTGAGAGCTTCAAGCCGCTGTTTTTCTTTCTCGATTTTTACTTCGTAAGATTTTATAGTGTCTTCATCCGGGCAATCGATAACTTCACCGGCAATTCCGTCAACGATTACAGTATTTCCGGTCTTGATTTCTTCAGTGACTTTATCAAGCGCAAAAACAGCAGGAATTCCGTAACTTCTCGCAAGGATTCCTACATGGCTTGAAACACCGCCTTCAATCAGCGCAAGCCCCGCAATTTTCCGCTTAGAAAGAATAATCGTGTCGCTGGGATTCATCGTCTTTGCAACGATTACGGCTCCGTCAGGAACACTTTCAATTTTAAAAGGATGATAATCGAGCATGTCGTCAAGAACACGGCCAAAAATGTCGCAAATATCCTGCGCACGCTCCGCAAGGTACTCGTTTCCGCTGCAACGAAGCCTGTCCGCATATTCTTCGGTCTTCTGATTCAAAACATACTCAATCGGCATGTCAGAAGACGCAAAGCTTTTTCTTACCTCGCCCAAAAATTCGGGGTCATTCAACATGAGATAATAAGTCTCAAAAATTTCGGACTGAACTTTATCGCCTTTTACGGCGGCAAGTTGCGCGCCAATCGCTGTAATCACGTTCGCAAGCGAATTGTCAAAACGTTGCAAATGCTTTTCACGTTCGTCATCCGTAATGTGCTGCTGAGGAATAATACGCTTTTCAGCGTTAGGAATTACAAATGCCTTTCCAATTCCAATACAGGCATTGGCCGAAGTACCCAGAAAAATATTCATTTGAATTTGATAATACCCCTATAAGCAGAATCTGTCAAACACAAACATTTCATTACACTTTTTTGCGTTTTTTTACCATTTTTTAACACATTTCGCATTGATTTCAATTTTAAATTTATTGAATAAACACGGAAACATCTATAAAATAAATACACTAGCAATAAAATGAATAAACTAACAATCATTAGTTTATATAGCTTTATTTTAATAAGTTTATCGTAAGTTTTAGCCGAGGGTTTAATGTCTGCTCCTGCAAAAATAACAAAAGAAAAAATTATAAATGCAGTTCTTTCATGCGCCTTTGACAAGAGCGTGGGTGCCACTTCCCTCGCAGACATTGCAAAAAAACTCGGCATAAAAAAAGCCTCCCTTTACAACCATTACGAAAATCGTGACGCAATGATTGCCGACACTGTTCGCTGGTGCGGAGAATATCTTTCAAAACTCATATTCATTCCAAACAACCTCCCTGCAATCTGCAAAAAATATTCCGCAACGGGTGTAATGAAGGCACTTATCAGCAGATGGCTAAAACTGAATGAAAGTGAGCAAGTGATTCAAATTTATTCTTTTCTCGAAAGCGAAAAATACTTTTCAAACGAAGCTGCGAAGATTGTCGAAAATCACCGCACAAAGTTCATAAAGCAGACCGCAATCGCATTGGCAACACTCGCACGAGCTAATAAGATTATAATCGAAAATCCGCGAAAAATCAGTTTACTTTCAGAAATTCTCGCTCTTTTTGTACGCGAATATTTGGACTATCACATCGTCCAAAAAAAATTGATTATCCGCTCAAATCCAGAAACCGGAACCGACTCACTTTTCCAGAACATGACTCTTCCAGAACCGTCAACCGCAAAGCTCGACAAACTCATAGCGGAATACTGCGCTCTTCTAAAATAGAAGCAAATCCGTCAGCGCGAATGTCGAGTTTTAATCAACTTACAAGTGTAAAAATCTGCTCTGTCGTTCGCTAATGCGGAAGACAGGCTTTTCTGACCGAAATTATGACCGAATTCACATGACAAATCATTGTGCTTACTATAAACTAAAAGTGTGTCTACTTTATTTATTGTCGGAACGCCAATCGGAAATCTCGGAGACATCACATTCCGCGCCGTCGAAACTTTTAAGAGCGTGAATGTAATCGCCGCCGAAGATACAAGGCATACACTTCAACTTTTGAATCATCTCGAAATCACAAAACCGTTGATTTCGTGCCGCTCACAGAACGAAGAATTCGCCTCGCAGAAAATAATAAAACTGCTTGACGAAGGTCAAACCGTAGCCTACGCAAGTGACGCAGGAACGCCGGGAATCAGCGACCCAGGTGCAGTGCTCGCGGGTCTGGCTCGAAAAGCCGGACACACAGTCGTTCCTATTCCGGGGCCTTCCGCATTCGCTTCGCTTGTAAGCGTTGCTGGTGCCGGCGGAAAAACATTGATTTTTGAAGGCTTTCTCTCGCCAAAACCAGGACGAAGACGTTCAAGACTTAGAGAACTTCTTGCAACAGGAGACGCAATCGTTCTTTACGAGTCGCCTTTCAGAATCGTAAAATTGTTGGTTGACATAGCTGAAATAGATGGAACTCGTCGTGTAGTGGTCGGGAGGGAACTTACAAAGCTTCACGAAGAGATTGTCGAAGGAACAGCAGAAGAAATCCGCGACGATTTTGCAAACAGAGACAAGGTGCTCGGAGAATTTGCGGTGTTTATTTCTGGTGTTAAAAAATCTAAACTTTCAGACGAAAGTACCGATATTTAAACTGTAAGGAAGGACACTTATGATGATAAACAAACTTGATGGAGTAACTCCAGTAAATAATTTACAGAACTCTCACAGAGTAAGTGCTAAGGAGAGCTATTACTCTGCACCAGACTCAATCAATGTATCTGACGAAGCTATGGAAGCAGCTCAGGCTTACTATTTACAGCAAGTTGCGGACGAAACGCCTGATGTACGTTCAGATTTAGTCGCACAAATCAAAGAGAAAATCAAGGATCCAAATTATTTGAATCCAGAGAGAATCAGTGCAACAGCTGACAGAATCCTCGCATCTTACGGATTCTAGACAATCAAAAGCAATTTTCAAAAGACGGACATGATGAGCCGTCTTTTTTTTTAAATATTTTTTACGATGTGATAGAATATAACTGCATCAGCAGCACATAAAATTACAAAAACAGGGTACCAACATGGCGGATTTTTCATTCAAAATTTCACCGAACATCATTTTAGGCTCATACACGACAAGCAGACTCGGACAGTTTGCCCTTGAATACGGAAATCGTTTTATGCTAGTCCTTGACCCAATTCTAAAAGAATCAGGTCTTGCTGAAAAGATTTCTGAGTCACTTTCAAACCGGCAAATTGATTTTTTTACGTTTGAAGGTGTAACAGAAGGCTCAAACACAAAGACGATTCAGCAGGCATTGGAACTTGCAAAAAAATCACATGTTAACGGAGTGATTGCAGCGGGCGGCGGAAAAGCTCTCAACGTTGCGCGTGCAGTTTGTGCCGTCTACAACGAAACAAAGGATTTTTATGATTTTGTGGACGGGGCTTCTCCGTCAGCAGAGCCGCTTCCATTAATCTGTCTTCCTACGACAATCCGTGATTCATTCTTGTTCACGGACTACGTTCCGCTTACGGATTCACGCTCGTCACAGACAAAAATCCTAAAATGCCAGAACAAACTCTGCAAGCTCATAATATTCGACCCGAACCTTACGGTTTCGCTCACGAACAATCAGATAGATTCAATGTCCCTCGAAACACTTTGTATCGCGACAGAGGCTTATCTTTCTCAAAAGTCATCTTTTTTTAGCGACATGCTCGCAGAAAAAGCTATCTCAATCCTTGGAATTGCCGGCGATGAATCAGAAGAACCAAGCATAACCACGCCTCGCGAAGAATTGCTCTCTCAGGGCGGATGCATGGCTTCTCTCGCGGCCGGAACCAGCGCAATCGGCACGCCTTCGCTCTTGGCAATGTGCATAAACGCCAGATTCAAGATTTCGCGCTCACTCACAACAACGATTTTCTTCCCGTATTTTGTGGAAGACTGCGCAAAATTCAAAGTCGGAAAAATTGCATTTATTGCAAAGCTCCTGCATCTTAGCAAAGAAGGCGACACGGACGAACAGGCGGCTCAAGCGTATGTAGACTACATTCGTCAGAGAATCGCAAAAGCCAACCTTCCGGCGCGCTTAAAGGACCTTTCCATCAGCATTGATCAGCTCGCCCTCGCAGCAGAAGATGCCGGTAAAATTGAGTTCATAAACACTCTGCCACGCAGCATGACCAGCGACGACCTGTTCGACTTGGCAAAAGCAGCATTCTAAAAAATAAAAACCGTCGCCAAGCGAAAGCTGCAGAAAACTCAGGCGGACTTTCGCTTCGACGGTTCAGAAATGACGGCTGGACGGAACAGGTGTTTGACTCGCTTTGCTCGCACCGCTCAGAATCATTTTTTGCCCGCCAACATTACAATACAACAAATTTTTAAGAATTCTATTTTTAACAAGGAAAATATTATTATGTCAAAAAAACTTTGTGTAGCAATTTTTATTGCAATTTTGGGTACTTTTATTTTTTTTATGAAGATTTACAACAGTGAAACTCCTCAAGTACATCAACCAGTTATTTCTAGAACAACTATTATCGATGACACATATAATATAAAAGCTTATTCAAATAATTCATATGAATTTACAGTTGCTACAACTTCTACAAAAACCAATATCAAAGTCGAAGTCTTGCACGGAAACAAATTAAATTTCTTTATAATAGATGATGAAAGTGAATTTCGCCATTATCGAAAAGATGAACCTTTTGAATGCGTAAGCGGAAGTGCTTCAAAAGGAATGTTCGAATACTTTTTTGAACGACATCTAGAACCTGGAAAATATTATCTTTGTATACAGGACAATTCTTTAGGAATTTTGTCGAACCAGACATCCAACATAAAAGTAACCGTAATAGATGAAATCGAAAGATAAACTACAGAAGGAAATTATTATGAGAAAAATTTCAATCATTGCAATTACACTGCTTGTTCTTAATTCACTTTTATTTGCTCAAAACTACACACGCAAACTCAGCCTGCAAAAACAGCGGATGAATGGAAATGATGTTGTTGAACTCCAAAAAAAACTTATTTCACTTGGGTTTACAGAAATCGGCGAAGCTGACGGGTGGTTCGGACCAAAAACCGAAACAGGAGTCAAAAAATATCAACATCTGTACGGATTTGAAGAAAACGGTGTCTTTGACGGAACTGTTTTTGACTGCTTGTACAATAAAAATCCGCTAAAATTAAAATATGACTCTGCCGTAAAAAAAATCAATTCAATAAAATTCAAAAAACTCACTGCAAAAACAAAAGACTATTCAGGTCATTCAACAGAAGGCGGAAATTTAACGGCTTACATTGATGGCCGGGTACCTATTTATTATCAAGCCGATTTTTACGGGGAGTCAGGGCAAGTTCATTATTTTTTGTATGCACTTTCAGAAAAAGAAGAAATTTTTATACAAGAGTATCATTATTATACTCAAATGTATTCTCCGGATACTGCAACAATAACAACTGCAATCTATTATTTGACAGAAAATAAAACTTATAAAATTGAAAACGGAAACTTTATGAAAACATCGCTCAACAACGATTACGATTCTTTAATTTCCGACATGAAATCTTTGGGATATTACGGACAATACTAAATATGATTGAACCTGGAAAACTAAACACGCTCGAACCTGGACAGAAAAGACGAAAGCTCGCGCTCACGTTCGGGGCACTAGAACGCGACATTGACGGGATTCCCGAAAAAGGCAACGAATACAACTTTAAGAATTTACCACGAGCAGACTACACTAAACGCCTCGTTGGAATTGTCTTGAACGACCCGGAATTACTGCCCGACGTAAAAAAAAGCCTTGAAGCTTCTCTAAAAACTGAGCCGTTCGACGAAAAGCGAGTCTGCAACCTTGCGCGCAACGCCCTTCTCGCGATTCTAGGCACTTTTCCCGCCGAATGGGACTTAATAATCGCTCCGCACAAAACTCCGCTTCCGCCCGAAGACGAAACAAAAGCGGGAATCGTTCAAAAACGCGATTTTTTTGAAGGCGTTTACGTTTATGCCGAAGACATTCGCTCGCCATTCAATTTAGGCTCAATTTTTAGGAGCGCAGAGGCAATGGGAGCCGAGAAAGTCCTGATTTCGCCAATGTGCGTTCCGCCAGACCATCCGAAGGCGATTCGAAGCGGCATGGGCTGCATTGAAACTTTGGGATACGAAAGAATGACTCTTGACGAACTTGAAAATTTTTCGAAAAAAAATGATTTGCCGATTTTCGTGCTGGAAACCGGCGGACCTTCCATAAACGAATTCAACTTTCCGAAGCGCGGAATTTGCATCATCGGTTCGGAAGAACTTGGAGTCTCTCCAGAAGCGTTAAAAAAAGCCACCTACGGCCGCGTAACGATTCCAATGAAGGGCTTAAAAGCCTCACTTAACGTTGGCGTTGCCTACGGAATCCTGATGCAAAAATGGGTAGAAGCGTTGGAAAATTAAACAAAAAAAGCCCCTTAAAAACAAGCGCGCAAAAAACTCGCTTATTTTTAAGGGGCTTTTCGTTTTTTCTAAAGGAAACTGCGGAAAAATCCTGCGAAGCAAATTTTTCGAAGTGCCCTAAAATCTTTCGTTGGCACTAAAAGCAGTCTGCAACCTGTCAGAAATTCTTGAGAACTGAGCTTCATCCAGTACATGGAACATACCCAAAACCTCACTGTCAATCTGATAAAAATCAACCTCGTGGGACTGATAATGGGCAAACATGTCAGAAAGATAAATAAGGCTCGCAAGCTTTCTTGATTCAGCCGAAGCAGCTTCCGGCTCATGGTGATGGCGGATAACCGAAACCACAATTTCCGGGAAGTTCCACTTTTCGGCTATAAGCGCGCCAATCTCACCGTGGTTCGCGCCAGCAACAAGTTTTTCGAGAATCTCGGTGTCAAGACCTTTCGACTCGCAAAGGGCATGAATTTTATCAAGATACTCAGGATGAGCCGTCTCAAAAACAAGTTTTCCCATGTCATGCAAAAGACCACAAACGTATGCATCCTGAATTACGGCAGGTTCACGCGGACAAAAATTGCGGGCAAGATTATAAGAATAGAACGCAACCTGATACGAATGAACCCACAGTTCCTTTGACGAAGCGCTCTTAAGCTTTTTAAGACTTCCGACAGAACCAATCGAAAGAATCATATTCTGAATTCCACGGATTCCAACAAGCTTTACCGCATCGGCAATGCTATGGCACGGCGAAGCCAGCGCAAAAGTCGCCGAGTTAACGAGCTTCAACAAATCGGTAGCCAAAGAAACGTCACTCGAAATATGCATTGCAATGTCGCTCATCTTTGAAGTCGGGTCGTTCAGAAGACTCTGAACCTTCAAAATGCTCTCAGGGAACTGCGGAATGTCGTCAATCAATTTTACGAATTCTTTAGAAACAATCGAAATTTCATGCTGTGTTCGCTCGTTCAACGGAAGAATTATTCGCGTTATGGTTTCGCCATTCTCGCACAAAACCTGAAAATTTTCTTCCGTCAAACCGATTTTTTCGAGCATGAGAATCATAATAATGATTCCAAGACCGGCGCCTTCGGAATCATCAAGAACCTGATTCACGGCCTGATCAATCGAAGTGTACTGCTGCGCACGGCTGAGCTTGTCGTGCATTCGCTTGTACTCGCGCACCGTCATTTCTGAATTGTTGCGCACTTCCATTTTTATTTTGTTGTTCCGTGTCTGAAGAATCAGCTTTACGTAAAGCCCTTCTTTTTTTTGCAGGCTAAGATAATATTTTATGTTGTTGAGCGTGTCTTCCTTAAAATCCTTCATTCCACGCTCATAATCATCCTCTTTAAAAATATTTTAATTTTTTTTCTTTAAAATAAATTCGTTTCGTATTCGCTTTTTTTGCATTCGTAATCAGCTCGTTCAGACAATATTTTAAATACTCAATCATCTGTGGCTGTTCCATTTCCTGAAGGAATGCTGTCAGCACATCTTCCATATACATTTCCATTTCATGAGGAAGCGTGTACGTCGTTATGGAAAGAGGAATGCCGGCCCGAATAGCCATTTTTATTTTCGATATATCTAACGTGACTTTTTTGGTTGGTTGCATAGTATTCATAATCGGAATATTCCCATTAATTTTAACACAAGTAAGTTTTTTTGGACACATTTAAATAAACTTTTTTAGTTCATGCACAAATATAGTGATGAAGAAATTTGATTTTTCTATTATCATACTAAAATCATGTTTGATTCATTTTTGACCTATATGCTGATTTCGGCAATGCTGATAATTTCTGGATTCAGAATTTTTTTTATACGAATACCACGCTACGACACACCGGCCATACTTCCGGTACTCGCGCTGATTCTCTCAGTGGCGGCATTTTTTATTTGGGGGGCAACACCCTACTCAATCGCTTATCTGCCGCTCTCGTTCTATTTTTTTTCTTACGAACCTGCGAGCAATGCTTCGTCTGGCAGAAAAACTCATCATCGACCATTACGAAATTCCATTTAAAATCCTAACGATTTTAGAAACAATGGCAGCTCTCGCCCTTACGGCATTCACAATCTATTTTATGCCCGTTCGCATTCAGCCAAAAAATTACGGAGTTCAAAAGCAGATTCAGACTTTTTACGGAACTTCGATTTCTGGCATTCATCTTCGGGACACGCCTTACGAAAACTCCCAGATTTCTGGCTATTTATACACCTACTCCCGAATTCCCGAAGTCGAGTTGCCACAACGATTTATTCACGAAGAACTCGATTTTGAAAAAAAACTTCAGGAACTCAAAAGCATAATTCCACAGGATTTCCACGAACTTATCGATTTTGACGCTCAAAAAAAATACGGAATCGCAGGAAAATCCAGCTTCAGAAATTCAAAAAGAAGCGGAAAATTCAAATGAAATAAAAGAAGAAAAAACAGCCGAAGCGGCGGAAAGTCCGGCTCTCCCGGCACAGCCGACCGAAGAAGCACAGCCTTCCGATAAAGAAAATCCTCTGGCGCACAACCTTGCAGAGTCAACTGAAGATGATTTACAGGGCAGCTCGCCAACACAAACGGCGGACAAACCGCTCATAGTTTTTCTCTCAAATCCGCAGGCGACAACAACAAATTACGAGCCATATTTTATGTTTCTTGCCGCAAAAGGCTACACCGTCGTGAGCGCAGATTTTTATTTGAGAGACGCGCAGTTTTTCTCGGATTTCAAGAATACAAGGCTTTTAAGGCGATTTGCAACAATAAAAAAATTGCTTTTTGACGCCAAAGATGAATCGTTTGAGCAAAAAGCCAAAAATATCTCAAAACGGAACTACGAAACTCTTTTAAAATTCATTCTTGAAATTTACGGTGAGAATCAAAAAGTTTTCCTTATTACCGATTCGCTAAATATAGACGAAATTTACGCCATCCGCTACAAGTTCAGAAAGAATGCCATCGGAGTATTCCTTCTTGATTCTGTAAAAGAATACAAAACACCGACTTACGGCTTTATAGAGCAAACAGACGTTCTTCTCGCGCAAACACAATTTAAGCTAAAACGCGACAAAACACTTTTTATTCCGCGATATGTCGCAAACAAAACGATAAAAGAAATCGAAAAGCAATTACGGAGGCAAAAATGAATCTTATTGAACTGAACAAATATTTTAACTCAATCCTTCATAAAGAAGATTTTTCGTCTGACATTTCTCTAAACGGAATCCAAATCGAGAACAGTTCACCGCGCACAAAAGAAATCAAAAAAGTGGCGTTCGCAGTTGACGCGTGCGAGGCAACTGCATTAAAAGCCGCTCAGGCGGGTGCGGACGTGCTTTTCGTTCACCACGGACTTTTTTGGGGCCACTGCCAGACCATTACCGGAAATCATTACAAGCGGATTTCTGCTTTCCTAAAAAACGACCTTGCGCTCTGCGCTTATCACATTCCGTTAGATGCAAATGAAGAAGTTGGAAACAATTTTGGACTTGCTCAAAGAATGAATCTCGTAAACTTGCGTCCGTTCGGAAAGTGGCGAGGAATGACGCTTGGAGCATTCGGGGAATTCGAAGAACCGCTTTCTATTGACGACGTTTGCAAAAAACTCTTCCCGAACGGCGAAAAACCAGTCCACATTCTTCCATTCGGAAAAAGCGAAATAAAACGTGTCGCAATCATTTCTGGCGGTGCGGGCGATGATTTTGATCAAGCTGTTCGTGCCGGAGCCGACGTTTTTATTACGGGCGAAGTCGGCCACGAAGAATACCACGCAATTGAAGAAGCCTGCATAAACGTTATTGCCGGTGGCCACTACCAAACCGAAACCGTAGGGGTAAACCTAATGAAAGCCCGCGTCGAAAAAGACCTAGGGCTAGAAACCATCTTCATCGACGTTCCAACAGGAATGTAAAATTGAAAATTGCACTTCGACTCCGCTCAGCGACCTTTTCATCGTAAGCGGTATGTTCGTAAACTGTCTAGCATGACTCAAAGCCAAATATACGAGGCGGTCTGCGAATGTGCAAGTTGACTCGACCTCCCCCAAGTTGCGAGCCACACGCGAGCAACGAGACTGCATTCACAAAACGTGGCCCTGCTTGCCGCCACGTTTTGTGGGCACCTGCAAGTGTACCCCGCCAACGCGCAACCATCCGTCCACCAAATATGTTCGTAAACTGCCTAGCATGACTCAAAGCCAAATATACGAGGCGGTCTGCGAATGTGCAAGTTGACTTGACCACCCCCAAGTTGCGAGCCACGCGCGAGCAACAAAACTGCATTCTCCAAACGCGGCTCTCCTTGCCGCCGCGTTTGGAGAACACCTGCAAGGGCACCCACCAAAGCACGAGTTTTGCGTTAGCAAAACTTGTGGGAAACGCACAAGTCAACCTCCAGCTTTAAGATTCACTTGTAGCGTTTCCTTTTTTTAGCTATACTCAGTTGCTATGTCAAGTAACACAATAACGGTTGAATTTAAGCCAAAATACCCAAAGGCAAAGAAAATCGTACCACTTTTGCTGGTAGTTTTGGTTATTATCGCAGATCAAATCACAAAATATCTGGTCGCAAAAAATATTCCATATTATACCGAAGACCCTCGTTTTCTTATACCAGAACTTCATCAAGACATGATGAATAATTTTTTGAACCTGATTTACATTTGTAACAAAGGAATTGCATTTAGCATCGGACAGGGCTGGGCAACAAACATCAGAGGATTTCTGTTTGTACTCATTCCGATAATCGTACTTTTTGTCGTGCTCGGAATTTACATTAAAAACGATTCGTTCACTCAGCTTCAGCGATGGGCAATTGCAGGCATTGCAGGCGGCGGATTCGGGAATCTTATCGACAGAATTATGGCACTTTTTAATTACAGAAAAGGAGTCGTAGACTTTATCGACGTAAAATTTTACGGAATCTTTGGCTACGAACGATGGCCAACATTCAACGTTGCAGATTCAGCTGTCGTAGTTTGCGGAGTGCTTCTCGTAATTTCATTCATCTTCACAATCAAAAATGAACACACGAAGGGAGACGAATAATGACAAAAAGCGAAAGAACATTTCTTTTTAATGTGATTGTCGGACTTTTCAATATAGTAATAGGTCTTTTAATCGAAGGATTTTTGGTGCTCGCAGGTTATATTCTGCTTGCAGACCTTACTCCAGAAGCCCGCGAAAGCGTTCCTGTCAATGTTCTTTTGCCATTCGTCCTTTTGATTGGGCTTATCGCAGCCATGTCAATTTCGCGAAGTTGCGTCATTTGGGCACTCGACAAGTTCAATCTTCGCGACAAACTTGATTCAAACCTTCTAAAACGCTACCCGCGCAAAAAATTATAAGCTCCAATTTTGATTTTTCTGCCATTTACCCACTTTGCAGCAAAATGGCAGACTTTAAAATATCATTATATTTATAAGATTATTTTCAAATCTGTTAAAGATAGAATCAACGTACAATTACAAAAAGTAAGATATAATTTTTATTAGGTCGAATATCGAGTTTTTAAGTCAGTGTAAAAAAATGCGTCCACTCCACAGCCGTTGGCTTTTCTTCCCGCTACCGCATTTTTTATTTGGTCGTGAAACTCGAAATTGAACCTATTAGTAATTTTTTAATTTTATAAACGGAAAGGGTAGACATGCGTTTTTTCAAAAAGAAAATCATCTTTTTAGCTTTATTCGGAGCTATCAGTCTCATTCTTAACCTAAGCATCCTAAAACTCCATGCAAGCGGAGTAAATATTGAATTCTTGAAGAGTGTCCATTTACCAATTCAAACAATTCAAGGCACAAGTTCAGCATTGAATATGCTTCTTTGCATTTTGATGGTTTTTACAGATTACAATTACGGAAGAAAAATTGCCCTAAGTTGTATCTTACTCACCATCTCAATCGACCTCTTCATAATTTTTAGCTCAGGAGATTTTACACCTTTTCCTGGAATCATCACTTCATTAATCACATTAATCACAGTTGAATTCGCAAGCCGATATTCAAAAAAAATAACGATTTCAAGCTACACGGACAGTTTGACGGGTTTACGAAACAGGCGGGCCTTTATCAACACGCTTGACGATTTTATGGAAACTAACACGCCTTTTTATCTGGCATATTTTGAATTAAAGAATCTTCATGCCATCAACGAAAAGAGCGGTTACAAAATCGGTGACATCGGCATAAAAGCCGTTGCAGGGCGATTGTCACAGTGCTGCGCAACAAACATGGAACTCGGCAAGGATTTTCTTTTTAGACTCGACGGCTCATCAGCTTTCGCATTGATTTTTACAGTCGAACAAAATGCAGAAAAAAAGCTAAGCGATTTGATTTATGTTCTTGAAAACCCGATAACTTTCAAACGAGGAAGCGGAAATCTTGATTTTAAAGTTGACCTTGCAGCCGGACTTGTAAAATTCCCGGAAAACGGAAGAACGTTCCTTGATTTGTCAAAAAACATTGACACTGCATTAAATTACGCAAAACTCACGAACAAACATTTTGCAATTTTCTCGGACAAAGAACTTCAGGAAGTTCAGAAAAAGAAATACGGCATCGTGAACCTGATTAACGATGCTTTTGAGAACGACAGGTTCACGTTGATGTATCAGCCGGAATTCAATGCGGCAACAAAAGAAATCCGCGGTTTTGAAGCGCTTCTCAGGCTCAAAGGAGAGCACAACGAAATCATTCTTCCCGAAGCCTTTATTCCAGAGGCAGAAAAATCCGCTCTCATCAAAAAAATTGGCGAGTACGTTCTTGAACATGCGATGCTGGAATTCAAAGAAATCATCAAAAAAACACAGTCAGAACTTATTCTTTCTGTAAATATTTCCGCTATGGAAATTGCAGACCCGCATTTTGCATCAGTTATCGAGAAACTTGTAGAAAAAACACTCTTCCCGCCGCAGTGCCTCGAACTTGAAATTACGGAGCATTCGCTTACAACATCATCTGAAACTGTTTTTGAAAATATGGTGCGACTCAAAAACAGCGGAATTCAGTTTGCACTCGATGATTTTGGGAACGGCTATTCGTCAATATCACAGCTTTTGAAAGTGCCTATTGATCTTATCAAAATCGACAAAAGTATCATCGAGAACATCGACTCAAATTCAATAAATCAGGAAATTGTGGATACGATGATTTATATGGGGCACATCCTAAAATGCAAGGTTCTTTCGGAGGGTGTTGAATCAGAAAATCAGCTGGAAATCATAAAGAAACACGGCTGTGACTATGTACAAGGCTTTGTATGGAGCAAGCCTCTTTCATTCGAAGAAACACAAGCCCTGTGCTCCATAAAAAAATAAACCGTTTATAAACAAAAA
>NZ_JPUF01000057.1 GCF_014737315.1 Treponema zioleckii
AGTTTCAACTGGTTCAACTGCCGTGGCAAGTTCAGCCTGTGGAGTGTTGATTGAGCCTGTTAAAACCTGTGCACTTTCAGCTTGGTAAGTTGGCTCCGCATTTACAGGCTCGCTTGCCAAAGCAATTTCCTGAGGCTTTACGATTGGCTCCGCAACGGCAACTTGTTCAGTCTCCGGCTTTTCCGTTGTGTGCGGGGCAGTGGCAAGTTCAAATTCCTCGGCTGGACGCGGTTTGCTATCTTCTTCGTGAACAGGTTCTTCGTTAATCGGTTCGTCCAATGCCTGGGCAATGTAAGTCTCGCTTTTGGTTTTTGGGCTTGTTATCGGAATGCTCGTAAAGAGTTTTTCGTCGTCGTCATCGTGGCGCGAGTGTTCGTTAGAAGTTGCCACCGCATCAAAACTTTCGTACACGTTCGGATTCGGAATTTCAAGTTCTTCTTGCGTATCTGCGATTGCGAGTTCAGTTGATTCTTCATCTTCGCTCTGGGCAATTTGAGCGTCTGGCACGAGAAGTGGAATATGAGATTCAATAGAATGTGATTCCTCGTAATTTTCTTTTTCCGTGTTACGAATGGCAATTTCGTTTACAAGACCTACGAAAATCTCTCCGCCAAAATCCTCTGGAGTTTTAGCCTTAGGAGCGGAAGCGACCGCCGTATTTTTATCCTCGGCTGGCTGGACTTCCGAATCCGGGCGCAAAAGCCCCTGCGGTAAACTTGCGAGCAATTCTTCTGGCGGAATTAAATCCGTGTTCGAAGAAAAATCTTCAGAAGCCGTTTCTTCTTCCTCCGTCATTGCGAGAGTTGTTTTGTCATACTCACGCATGTCAAGAAAGTCGTTTACCCAAATTGTTTTTCCGAGACGGTCCGAAAGAGAAAAACTTCGTCCGTTCTTGTTTTCGAACGCCCCCAAATACGAATAATCTGCTGCGAGTTGTGGAGAATCGCTTCGGATTTTTGCGTAAGCCGCATCGCACTCGTCGTATAGCTCAAGCTCGTAACAACAGCGGGCAACGCCCAAAGTGGCAAGCATGTTGTCTGGCTCGGTTTCCAGAACCTTCTTGTACCATTTTAAAGCCAGCTCGTAATCCTTTGTAGAAAAATACATGTTCGCCGTATTCAAGAGGGAAGGCAAATATCCTCGTCGGCGAGATTTTTTGAACTGGTCGTCGGCTTTTACGAACAAACCGTATCGAGCGTAAAGCGCACCGAGGGAATTTATAATTTCATCAGAATCAGTTTGTGCGATTGCCGTTTTGTATTCGTTCGCCATCGGCGAGATTTCGTGATTAATCCAAGTTACGATTCCCGTCTCAAAAGCATCTTCAATCTTGTTGTCTTCGAGCATCGTAAATTTGATTGCAGCCCCAGGAACGCTAACAGGCTTGTAAGTTTTCCATGAGTCACGCATTTTATAAAGGCAGGCCGTGCCGTTCTTGTCCGCCTGATTCCATTCCCGCGCGCCTACACGCCAGGCTTTGTTGAATCCTTCGTCGGTGAGCGTAATTTCCAGCGGAACCCAAACTTCGTTGTCCCTTACAATAAAGTTTTCCATTGAGCTGAATTCTTTTTTAGCTTCATCAACCGTAAGTCCTGAATTGAATGCCATAAAAATGTGCCCAGGAATCGTGATGAATGCCGTGTCGATTCCAACCGCCTCAAAAAGCGAGCAAACGAGAATCGAAATGTCGTCGCAGTCTCCGCCACGATACATTAAGGTCTGGTAGGGGAACTGCAAAAAGTCAATGGAAGCCGTTCCGATGTTGTCTGCATACGAAGATGACGGGTCGATTACGTAGTTTAGGCCAAATTTGTCGAGCGTTTCAAAAATTCCCATCGCATACTGAATGTTTTCTGCAACGCCGCTTCGCATGTTGTCGTGAACGATACTCGAAATATATTTTGCGTACCACATTGCGGCCGGGTCTTTAGACGAAACGAACGCCGCGGCTCGTCGGTCGTCGTCCCACGACATTGAGTTTCGGTCGTAAACCGGAATCGTCATCGGATATTCCAAAGTTTTTTCTTTTCCCAAACAAACGTATTTTACGGTCACGGTCGCCTGAGTGTCTGTCTTTTCAATTAAATCGAGCATTCGTTCGTTAAAGAATGCGGTAATGTCCGTGTCAAAAGATTCTTCTTTTCCAACTTTTTCTTTTACCGCGCACACTTTTGGCTGGCTCATGTAAAGTGGCTGGAAGAAACTAACAGTCACCTGCTCAATGTCATAATCTTCTTCGTTTTTAACTTCGATTGTGGCAAAAGAATTGTCGTTGTACCACGAGTGCAAAACCGGGAATACTGGAGAGATTGATTTTGTGTTGACTTTGACTTTTGTTTTGTTCTGCAATGCTTCCGTTAAGTTTACGGAAAGTCCCGGAGAAACCATTGCGCTTGTTACGAGTCCTGTATCTCCCGCTGAATAGTGATTTAACGTGGTTTTTGTTTCGCTTGAAAGCGTAGGACCGAATTTATACGAAAGCGAAAGCGAGGCTCCTCCCGTAAGCCCCGTCATGTTGGCCTTGTAAGTTGCCTTGTAACCGCCGGCTTCCGCAGAGACTCCAAGGTTTATTCTGTCAGAAATTGGAATTTTGTATTCGATTCCCACGTTGCCGTTCATAACCGTAATCGGGTCAACGTTCGGAAGCGTAAGGTTCAAATAGTCGCCTTCAACAAACAAGTCCATGTATTTGTTTGGAGCGTAGGAAAGCTTAACGCCGGCTCCGTAACCGCCGTTAATGTCGTGCGTGTCGCCAACCGAAAGCGACTTCATAAAATGTGGAAAAATCGTTACGGACACATCACCCTCTGCCGACATAGGCATAACGGCTAGTGCTGTTGCCAATGTTAGTGCAATCAGCTTTTTTGAGACCGTGTTTTGTTTTCTAAAAAATCTAGACCTTTTTCCTGACATATTTATTACTCTGGCTCAATTTCGCCCATTACCCTGTTAAGATTCTTCTTTGCACTCTTGTTGCCTGGCTCAAGTTCAAGTGCTTTTTCGAACCATTTTTTTGCGTCAAGATAGCGTTTTTGCGTGCTGGCAATGTTTCCAAGGTTCGTCATTGCACTTACGGAACCCATCTTTGCCGACTGCTCAAAAATCGGAATTGCGCTCGAATACATTCCCGCGCGAACGTAGAGCATTCCGAGTTTGTTGTAAAGCTTTGTGGACGCGCCTTCCTGTTTTATCTGGTTTTGTACCGCCGCAATCTGCGGACCAAACTCCGCGGTTATGTAGCGCGCAAGGTCAATTTCTGCCGCCGCAACGACCGTCGATTCAGGCGCGCGTGCGTTTATATCCTCTCCACTTGAATAACCTACCTGCGGGTAAGACTGCCATGCTTCGCTAAGACTTACAAAAGGAAGTTCCTCGCCCGCGTTCATAAGGCTTTGAACTTCAATAATTGCCTTATACCACGCGTTTACAAATCCTTCACGGAGCATCGTCATGGAAACTGGAATCCAAATTTCGTCATCAATAAAAAGCACTCGGTCTGAACCGTCAAAAAGCGTGTTTACTTTTGATGCCGCAGTTTTTAGGTTGAATGCAACAATAAAGTCTTTCTCCAACGGAATAAAAGCTGTGTCGATTCCTACAGATTCCAAAAGCGACATAAAAAGGACTCCTAAATCATCTTTGTCGCCTGTTTTGTACAGCAATGTCTGAAAAGGATACTGAATATAGTCAACCTGCTCCGCATCCAAATGATAGGAATTGTATGGCGTTTCTGCATCGGCTTTGTAGTTGATTCCTGCCAGCCTGATTCCTTCGTAAAGATACATTGCAAATTGCATGTTTCTGTTAAGCCCTGAACGCAAATGTCCGCGGGCAACTCCTACGAGATATTTTGAGAGCTCAAGGATTTCCTGACCTTTTGTAGAAATGTAGCAAGACAAGATTGCGGGGTCAGACCAGCGTACTTGGTTTCGGTTGTAGACAGGAATAACGACCGGGGAAATGGCCGTTCTTGGCTGTCCGAGGATTTTGTAACGAACTACAAGTTCCCCAGGAATTTTGCCTTCCTCAGAGAACTGAAGGATTTTTTCACTGAAATTCGCCATAATCGGAATTTCGAGAGTTTTATGCTTTTTTAAAATCTTAACGCTTCCGCATTCCAGCTCCGAAGCTGTATAGTCTCCGGCCCTGAACGAGATTTTTACGTCTCGAATCTCTGCGGTCTCGTTATTTTCTATTATAATAGTCCCGAATGGGTTTTCTGTATAGAGTTTGTACATGAGCGGAAAAACGTTTTCGTCCTGCATAACTCGGCTGTCAACCTTTCCTGTAGACTTTTTTGTATCGATTTTGTATCGAACCGAAACGCCAACGGAAACTCCCGCTGCACCTGGATTTCCCCAGTAAGTGTCGTACTGATAGTCGAACCAAGAAACGTTCGCGCCAACAGTCCAGTCTGGTGTAAATCTAAAGGCAACGTCGCCAAAAGCCTTGTAGTACGGTGCATAATGATAATACTGATTCGTAATTCCCATGTATGCTCCGCCTCCAATTCCCGCCTCAACTTCTATTCGAGAGCCTGGATAAACCAAAACACCCCCGTGAAGCCCATAAAAAATGAAAGTTACGGCAGCGTCCTCGCCTTCTTTTAGGTTCCCGTAATTGTTTTTAGGAAGAAAGAGCAGTCCCAAATCCGGGCCGGCATTGAAAATTTCAAGAAAATTCACGCCGGAAGAAAAGTATGCTCCTCCACCAACTTTGTTGTATCTGTCAACTTTTGTCGTAAGAAATGGCAATGCTCCTGTTGGTGTGATTTTAAAAGTGAGTTCAGTGGCAGAGAGCATAAAAACTGAATTAAAAAAGATTATCAAGAGAAAAATGTATTTGAAAATTTTATAATCCAAACTTTTAATCATTTTTTACCAGTCTTTAATTTGATTTTTTTGATTCATTCCCTATCGCAAAGCCGATCATTCAAAAATTGTCGGGATTGACCAAAAGTTCATTGTCCGCGTGTTATTCTCGTACAAGTTTGTGTGTCATGCCGAATTTATTTCGGCATCTTGGCTATTGGCGGAGCCGAAGCATAGATTCTGAAACAAATTCAGAATGACATAAGAAAATTTCGGAAAACTTCAATTTTTAATGTTCTCTTAAATTTACTCATGTCAGTCGCTTTAAAATCGACAAAAAATCGAGTTTTTAGAGATATTTTTATTTTAAGATATAAAAATTGGTTTTTGTACTACCTTTTTGGGTAGTTTTAATATTAATTTATGGAAGTTGAAAAATATATGAGAAAATAAAAAATCCTGCTTGTAAATACTAGCAGGATAAATTAAGGAGAGTTATGTAAAGGATGTTTGAGAGTTGGGCAGTGAGAGACTCGAACTCCCGACAACCTGGGTGTAAACCAGGGGCTCTACCAACTGAGCTAACTGCCCATTGTCATTGCTGACGTTGATTAATATAGCATAATGATTTTTTTTGTTCAAGGGATTTTAGAAAATTTTTTGAACAAAAAGTATTTTTTTTACGGGCTGCCGTTTTGGTGCCCGTAAAATCTACTGTTCTTCCATAGGATTTGTTATATCCGTTTTGAACAAAATTAAATCTTTGATTTTTATTGCAAACACTGAATTCAATTCATTTTTTACAACGGAATCGCTGGTGACTGGCACTTCGAACGAATAAATAATCGGTGTGTAATCATCGGCTTCGACTTGCAATGTAAAATGGAATTTTTTTGTAATCCCCGGTTTGTCTGTCTGCAAAGATTTTATCCAGAACGAATACGTTCCGCGTGTTGAATTGTATGTTTTTGCCGGATTTGCCCAAGTCCTGTCAACCATTTCTACGAGCTGTCCCTGGTCGTCATGCAAAGTGACTTTTGCGCCCGCGATTGGTTCGAACGTTGTTCCGTCCAAAATCGTTCCCATAAAAGTAGGAAAGTTGAACGAAGGAATTTCTGGTATGTCAATTTCGCAATCTTTTCGTGGAAATGAGTGGAAAGGTCTCTTTGTTTCGCTTACAAGCCTAATTCCTTCGTTGCTGAGTGCGTCAATATCGGCTTTGAGCTGGTGATCATCTTCAACAGATTTTGAACTGTATGTTACGCCACGCCCTGAAACTACGTATTTGGGTGGAATTCTGTTCAAAACATAACTGATTGTATCGAGTCGGCAATTTTCGCAATCGCAGCTCAGCCATGATGAATTTGAATTTTTAAGTAAGTCATAGATTATATTTACATGCTGGGTTACTAATTCTTCCATTAAGTTGTGAACATCCATTTTCTAAAGTCTCCTAAGCGATTTTTAAAATACTCTATATAAATTATATGCCAAAATATTTTGGTTCGCAACTTTTTAGGCTTAAATTCTTAAAATAAAATAAGAAAATATTTTTGAATAATTTTAGAGCTATCTTGCAATAAGTCCGATAATAATACAAGGTTTAAAATATTCAATAAATTAGTACATTGGATTTCAGATAACTGTTCATTCCGAACATTACGCAACACAGTTGCTACGGAGAGCTCTCTAAAATTGCAATGCAATTTTTTAACGCTTCCTATGTTTCGGAATCTCTAAATATAGGTGCTGAAACAAGTTCTGCATGACTCTTATTTGTTATTCGTTATACTAGAGATGCGTAAGCTGTGGGTGCTGAGTGAAGTTGAAGCATCAAAAATACCATAATACGTGCACAATAATTTAGAGAGATTTATGTTAAAAGTTTGTAGTTGCAAAAAAACAGTTTTTCAATCATTTTTATCTTTTATTTTTGTTTTCTTCGCCGCGATTTTATTTTTTTCATGCTCGAACGAACACTCGGCAGAATCTTTTTTTGACGAGACTAGCACATTAAAGTTTCAGGCAGACAAAATCATAAACGAAACTTCGTGGACCGAAGAAATTGAAGGGGACAAACTTTCAAAAGAAATTTCGGTTGTCCCTGGAATTCTAAAGAGCGTAAAACTTTCTCCTGCCGCCGTTCTCTCCGCAGTCCATGATGAGTCGGCTCAAATCTTTCCGTATGTAGAAGGCTTTGCACTTCTTGATTCGTCTTTGTTGCCCGATGAAATGCAGAAAATCCTTCTAGATTTTTGCAAGGCTGTTTCTTTAGGCGAAAATGCCGACAATTATATGGCAAAGAACTGTCTTTATTCTCTTGCAATATTTAATTCGGATTTTAATAAAATTGCCCAGAAAAGTTTTAAGAAAACAAAATCTGGCTATTTTTCATCTTTTTTGTTCGGAGAGCCGTTTATTGATGGCACGAACTATCAAGTTCCTGTGAGGCTTTGCTCTGCAAGTGCTTTTCTAGACCTGAATGTTTTTCTTTTGCTTGAAACGCCGTCCTGGAAAATCGACCAGATTCAAATTGTAAAGTGGGGAAAATAAATGGCTGGAAAATCCCTTACCGGAATTGAGCGCGCTCTTGTTCTCGAATATCTTTCTAAAACCGATTTGCCGCTTTCTTTGTCACTTTTTAATGGGACTGATTCAAAAAACAAGCCCTTTGCCGGAATGTTTCCTGTTGTCGTAAAGGCAGAAAATATTCAAATGATAAAAAGTGATGTGATTTTGATAAGAAATCCGTCTGTCTCAATTTTGAGATTTGTCGGTAAAAACGTAAAAGTTCAGTTTTACTACAATCGGGTGGGATTGTTTTTTCTTACCACCCTGGAAACTTCGTCTTTAGGCGTGGAAGTTTTTGTTCCGCCCGTTATAAGCCACATTGAAGAAGACATCATTGCAAGAAAAAAAGATTTTTCGCTGGTCATTTTGGGCGATTCAAAATCAAAAAATGCGGTTGCAAAAAATGTTTCGTTGGGAATTGAGTGCTTTTGCGAGCCAGAATACGCAATTTTTAAAACGCCGGCATTTAGCGAAGTGGACGAAAAAATAAAACTTGACGTAAAAGCGTATCTTGAAAAATTAGTTTCGATTGTAAAAGCCTGCGGTCGTTCCCAGTCAATTGGAGACGGCGCGTTTTTGATTTCGATTGCGCGTTATTTTTCCGATTCTGCGGAATCTCAAAAAATCACTTCGCTTCAGGACCGTTTTATTCCGCCAGCCGTTATTTATCTTGACTCATCGAGAATCGTTTTTGTTTGCAAAAAAAAATATCTTTTCTTTTCGTCAGGGGCTGTTTTTTCTGTTCTGATGAATTTTCCAATAAAAGGGCCGTTAAAGGAGCGTAAAGTTTTTGCTGACCTTCGGATAGAAGACGTTTTTATTTCTGACAACAACGAAAAATGCGCGGTAAATGCAGTTTTTTCTTCAATAAAGCAAGAAGATTTGCGTTTTATTTCTGAAATCCCAGAGCACCCAAAAATTTAAAATATCGGTGGTTGAGTAGCGGAGCGTATCGAAACCTCAGCCAACTTGCAAAGTCATTTCGACAGGCTCAATGACCGTAAAGCTTCATAGCTTTTAACGCAGATACCCACGGTGGTTGAGCGTAGTCGAAACCACCTTATCGGTGCCTATCTGTGTCAAAATTTACGCATTAGACTCTTTTGAACTTTGCTTGTCTTTTGGATTTCCGCCAATAAAAATTGCGATTGGATTCAAAAACGAAATATTCTCGCAGAAAATCTTTACGATTACCATGAGCGGAACTGCAATCAGCATTCCGAGAATGCCCCAGAGCCAGCCCCAGAACGACAAACTCAATAAAATTATGAACGGAGAAAGTCCCAGGTTTTCACCCTCGATTTTTGGCTCAATTATGTTTCCGAGCGCAAAATTCGTCGTTACCAATATGAGCGAAATTACTACGATTGGAAGCGGAGAAGGGTAGAACTGCAAGATTGAAAACATAATTGTTATTACGCAAGAAATTATCGAGCCAAAAGTCGGAATAAAATTCATTGCGAATGCAAAAAATCCCCAAACGAGCGGAAAGTCCATTTTGATGGCACAGCAGGCGAGTGTTATTACAATTCCCGTTGCGAGCGAAATTATGAACTTTATCGTAATAAAGTGGGTTATTTCAGAAATCACATTGTTCACGATTTTGTGCACGCGTTTTAAGTTGTTTCCTTCGAATGCAGTGTTGATTTTTCGGCGCGTAAAATGCATTTCCGTGAGCAAGAAAAATGACAAAAGAATTACGAGGAAAAGTGTTTTTGTAAATGTAAAAAATCCGCCCGTAAAGTTTATTGCCACTTGTTTTAAGGCAGAAAAAATATTTAACTGTTCAAAAAGATTTTGAATCAGGGATTTGTCTGTGTTTAAGTCAAAAAAGAAAAGAATCTTAGAATTTGCGTCCAAAGCCTGTGAAAGTTTGTTGTAAATCGAAATAAATCGCGTATTGTATTCTGGAATCGCTTTTAAAATTGACTCAATGCTTGCCGCAAGAATGTTTGAAAGTCCTATAAAAATTCCAAAGAAAATTACGTAAACAATAAGAATGGCCAGCGTCCACGGTATGCGGCACTTTATGTTAAGTCGCTTTATGAGCGGAATAAAAAGAAACGAAATCAAAAAAGAAAGAACGACTGGCTTAAAAAATGAAGCGAGTATTTTTGCTATTGCCACCGCAAATACGAGGCTTATAAAAAAAGCAGAATTATGATTATTTTGGTTGATTTTTTTTCCGTCATCCGTTTGCCAGCTTAAAAATATGTGGTTGAGCGTAGCCAAAAACACGTTTGTTGCATTTTGACTACGCCCAATGACCGTAAAATTTCAAATTCTAATTTTATTTTTTAGAAGAATGATAAACCGGATCCTTTACATCCTTTTTTGGACCGATTTTGTCGAATCCGCAGATTGGTCTCAAAACTTCTGGAATTGTAACAGAACCGTCTGCATTCTGATAGTTCTCAAGGATTGCGAGCATTGCTCGTCCTACAGCGATTGCAGTTCCGTTCAGCATGTGAACGTATTTGTTCTTTCCGTCATCGTCGTGGTATTTTACGTTCAAGCGGCGTGCCTGATAGTCTGTGCAGTTTGAAGTTGACGTAACTTCGCCGTAGTCGCCTTCTGGGTGCTCTTCGTTTGCTCGTCCTGGCATCCATGCCTCAAGGTCCCACTTGCGGTATGCAGGTGCGCCCAAATCTCCTGTACAAGTATCAACAACGTGGAATGGAAGACCAAGGCCTGTAAAAATCTCTTCCTCAATGAGGCGGAGTTTTTCGTGTAATTCGTTGCTCTGCTCCGGGAGACAGTAAACGAACATTTCAACTTTGTCGAACTGGTGAACACGGTACAATCCTTTTGAGAACTGTCCGGCACCGCCAGCCTCGCGTCTAAAGCAGTGTGAGAGACCGCAGTAGAAGAGTGGGAGCTGAGCCTTGTCGAGAATCTCTCCAGAGTGGAATCCTCCGAGTGTGATTTCTGCAGTTGCTACGAGACAAGTGCCCTCGTCCTCGATTGCATAAACGTTAGACTCATTTCCGCGTGGATTGAATCCAATTCCCTTGAGAACTTCTTCTTTTGCAACGTCAGGCGTAATAAAAGTCGTGAATCCGTGTTTTCTCAAAATGTTGAGAGCGTACATAATCAATGCCTGCTCAAGGAAAACAGCCTCGTTTTTAAGATAGTAGAATTTTGGACCAGAAACTTTTGTTCCGCGCTCAAAATCAATAATATCAAGCTCTTCGCCGAGCTGAACATGGTCTTTTGGCTTAAAGTCAAATTTTCGCGGTGTTCCGACTTTTTTTACTTCAAGATTTTCTGTGTCGAGTTTTCCGATTGGTGTGTCAGGGTGACACATGTTAGGAATCTGGCGTCCAGCTTCGTCAAGCTTTGCTTCTATTTCGCTAAGCTCTTTTTCTGCTGCAGAAACATCTTCCTTAATCTTTTTTCCTTCTTCGATATATTTTGCGCGTGTGTCCGCGTCAAGTTTCTGTTTCATTGCTGCCGCATTAGCGTTTCTCTGCTGCTGCAAAGCCTGCAATTTTGTTGTGAGTGCTGTTCTTTCGTCAAAAAGTTTTACAACCAAATCAGCATCAGCATTCATATTCCTGTTGATGATGTTTTGTTTTACAGCATCAAGATTTTCTTTAATAAATCTGTAATCTAGCATTTTATTTGTTCTCCAATATGTTTGTTCAAATAGTTTTATTTAATTTCGTATACTGCGTCAACAACGACAGAAAATTCCTGGCTTCCGCCCTGAATCGGTGTCTCTGGTGCAGCCATTTCTGCTTTTGCGGCTACAAATCCGTTTCCGACCCAGCCTGAGCGTCCCGAAGGAACTTCTTTTATACTGAGAACCTTTCCGAGTTTTGCCCCGCTGGCTCCTGCGATAAGGTTTGCAGCTTCCTGCGCGTTCTGAACGGCCATTGTACGAGCCTGTTTGTAAGCCATGTTCGTGTCAGAAACAAAGAAATCGAGCTGAGAAACGTTGTTTGCGCCGGCTTTTATTGCCTCATCGATTATTTTGTTTGTAATCGAAAGGTCTTTTAGCGCAATTTTAATCTGATTTGTTACGGTGTAATTTCCGTAAGTCTGCGTCTGGTAATTGTAATCCTGATTGATGATGTAGTTCTGTGTTGTGAGCGAGTCTTTTGGACAACCCGACGCAATAATTGCGTCCTGAACTTTTGTCATTTTTTCTGCGTTTGCTGCTGCAGCAATCGTAGATTCTGGATCCCGCGTGATTACCGAGAGAACGATTATCGCATTGTCATTTTCAACTGTAATGACTCCAGTTCCCTGTACCGAAACTGTTCTCTCGCTGTACTGAACTTGTTTTACTGAGCAAGATGTAAGAAGCATTGCTCCCAAAAATAATGCTGCGCTTAATTTTGTTTTTTTCATTGTTGCGTCCGTGATTATTATAGAATTTTTCCCTGTAATTGTATTTTTTGGCTATCGAATGTCAATATAGAATCTTCGCAAATATACGAGCCGATTGTTTGAAGGAGCCCAGAATTTGCTGAGAGGGTAGTCGTCCACAACTTTGCTGTAAAATTTAACAGAAGATTTTATGTTTTTGAGTTTTGAATTTGACTCATAAATCTGGCCAAGTATATAGTAAGCTTCGTCCAGATTTTTTGAACTGCCTGCAATGTAATTCTGGGCGTACTTTAATGCTTCATCATATTTTTTTTCGCTAAGAGCTTTGTTTGCATTTTCGAGTAGGCTCTCCGCTTCAATGCTTTCCGTAACTTCGTCCGCATCGATTTTGGTAACGTTCGTTTCTTTTACGAGGCTTTCGAGTTTTTCTGTTTTCTCACTGTCGTTTTTTGCCTGTTCCGTTTTTGAAGATTCTTCTGCCTTTGTCTTTGAAGCAGCTTCTTTTTCGCTTGTTTTTTTAGCGTCAGTTTTTGTTTCTGCATTGGCAGTTGAAGATTTTTTTGCTGTCGGAGTGCTTACCGCTTTTGTTGCCGAAGAGGCTTTGCCTTCAGCCTTTTTTGAAGCCGACTGAGAATCTTTTTTGCCGCTGCTTGCAACTTCTTTTTGAGAAGCCGGATTTGTTTTTAACGGCGCGAGATTCTCTGTATTCTCTGCAACGTATTCAACAGCCTGTCTAGGCTCCCGAATTGGTTTTGCCGGCACAAGTTCTTCGTAAGACGGAACAATGACTTTTTCCGCATCGGTGGCAAGTTCTTCGGTTACGTTAACTTCAAGGTAGTCGTCGATATATTTGCCGGTAAGTGCGTCATTTTTATAGAAGTGAAGGATTGATGAACCTGATTTTCTTGTTCTCAAAGAAAATATCGTAACATCATCTTTTGTTTTTCTTCCATTGAAAGAGAACATTTGCTGCTGCTCATTCTCGCCAAGGTAAACCCAGCCGCTTCCAGGATACTCCACGTCGAATTGCAAGTTGTTTTTTAACGTGATGGACCTTGAAGGAGTGATTTTTTCCTCAAAAGTGTCCTCTTCAGAATCACCGCTCTCCGATTCAGTTTCTTTTGGGTCAGTTTTGTCTGCTTCATGAACTGCTGAATCTTTTGTGAGTGAATTTATAATTGTTTCATCAGTTTTTTTTGATTCCTGATTTTCTTTTTCTGTCTTATCTGTCTTTTCGAGAATATTTTGTGCAGGCTTTTTTGTACGATACGTTTTTGATTGACAGATGTAGTTTCTGTTTCTTTTGCCGCGGTTTCCGCATTCTCTGTGGCGGTTGCGCTGTCTGTGGCTTGAGTATTTTCTTCGATTGTTCCGATTTCGCTATTTGCGACTTGCGTTTTTTGAGTTATTTCTTCCTGTAAGAGTTCTTTGTACGATATTTCTGTAGTACCAGCTGTCTGAACTTCAAATTCAGCTCTGTCTTTTTCAAACTGTTTTTTTTCGCTTCCAGAAAACTCGTTTTCCAAAATCAAATCATTTTTGGAAACTTTTTCAAGGGAAAAATCGCCGTCCTCGGAAGCTTTGCTATTTTCGTTTGCAGAATCTTCAATTGGCTGAACGGATTCGGAGTCAACTTTTTTTGTTGAAGCACATGAGAATAGTACTAACGATGTTCCTAGAAAGGCAAGACTTACAGTCAAAGATTTTTTCATTACGGTGCGTTCCCTGTTATATCATCCACAATCTTGTCATTTGACTTCTCAAGTTTCTGCATGATTTTGTCGTTAGGGTAAGTGAACCATTTTTCGAGTTCTGCATCGCTCCAGCGGCTTTCGGTCGCTCTTGACGGAAAATAATCTTTTTCGGCGTCAGGCGCGTCCGGAATCATGATTTCTTCATCGGGGGTAAAAGCTATTTCTTTTTCGGTTTTTACCTTTGCCGATGAAGGAGAAGTCTGAATCAACAGAACGACGAGTCCAATCAAAAAAAGGATTAAAATAATTACAGTGGTAAAGAAAACGATTGGTCTGTTATGAATCAAATCATCAATTCTTTCTCTTATTTCATCCATGTCAATCATTGCGCCACCACCTATTCATTTGTTTTTGTGCCAATTTCTGATGAATCGCCGCTGTTTAGATTATCGTCAGAATTCTGGTCGGAATTCGTATCTTTTTTGGAATTATTTTCAGTATTCTCGGTATCTTCCGTTTTTTCGGCTTGTTCCTGCGCGAGTTTTTCAGCTTCCCGTGCGGCTTTTGCCTCGGCTTTTGCCTTTTTTATAGCTTCCTTTCGTTCCTTTTCGTATTGTTCTATAACAGGGTCGGTAATCGTTCCGTCTTCGTTGTAAATTCGTTTTGGCGGACGCGGCGGAATGACTACGCCAGATTCCAGTTCAACATCTTCTTCTTTGAATTCCTCTGCTTCAGGAATCGCAGAAGCTGATTTTAGGCTCTTGTCTAGGCGCATAGTAATAATTTTACTTACGCCGGACTCTTCCATTGTAACACCTAAAAGCGAACTTGCGGCAAGAACTGTCTTTTTATTGTGAGTAATAACGATGTACTGGCTGAGTTTTGCAAATGCGCGCAAAACCTGCACGAAACTCATAACGTTTTTGTCGTCGAGGGCCGCGTCAATCTCGTCAAGAAGACAGAATGGAGAAGGGCGAACCTGATACGTTGCAAAGAGCAAAGCCACCGCCGTCATGGTTTTTTCGCCACCAGAAAGAAGCGCAATATTCTGGAGTTTTTTTCCAGGTGGCTCTGCATAAATGTCAATACCCGAAGTGAGTACGTTTTCTGGCTCTGTCAAACGGAGTTCGCCACGTCCGCCGCCAAAAAGTCTGCGGAACATATTGTGGAAATTCTTTTTGATTTTGTTGTAAGTCGTAATGAACATTTCTGTAGATTTTGACTTGATTTCTTCAGAAACTCGCAAAAGATTTTCCATTGATTTGTTCGTGTCGTCGTAATTTGCCTGAAGTTTTTCGTATCGTTCCTTTTGCTCCCCGAATTCCTCCGGGGCCATAAGGTTTACAGAACCGAGATTCTTCAAGTCTTCTTTTGACTTGCTGAGTTTTTCGCGAAGAACTGCCGAAGAAGTGGTTATTTTGTACATTCGTTCTTCGAATTCCATTAAATCGCGGGAGTGCGTGTCAATAAAATTCTGCTTTATGTTTTTAATGTCGTTCTCGCTGGTTACGAGGTCAAGCGTGAGCTTTTCGTATTGTGCCTGAATTTTGTGCTGCTCTTCGCGTTTTTTAGAAAGCGCGTTCTGCTTTCCGCTTACGCTGGAATTACAAGCCTGAATTTCTTTGTCGAGATTTCCCATATTGTCGGCACATTCCTGGCCGCGACGCTCAATGAGCGAAAGATCACTCTGAATTTCTTCAATTTGATCCTGAATCTCTTCCTGACGTTTTTGCTCGTTAAAAAGTTCCTCGTCGTTGCGTGTAAGGCTGCTTTTTTCGCTCGCAAGGTTTCGCCTCAAAAGGTCGGTCTGGGATTTTAGGGAATTAATCTGCTCCGACATTTTTGTTTCGTTGATTCGAAGATCTCCCAAAGAATCCTTGTATTCATCGATTTTTTCTGCAAGCCCAAGATTTTCTGCCTTGTAATTTTCGATTCGGTTTTTGATTGTTTCGATTTTTTTTGAGATTTTCAGAAATGTTTCTGTCAATATTTCTTTTTTGTGTGATGATTCCTTCCGGCGAAAGAAATTCGTCAATAAAATTCGGGACAGTTTTTGAATATTTTAAAACCGCATCTTCGATTTGAAGGACAAGATTTTTTACTTCGGTAATTGCGTCGATTGCTTCTGCCGTAAACTTTGCCGCATCTGCTTCTGTGTGACCTTTTATTGACGCATAATCCGAGAAGATGTTTTTTCGTCCGTCTGCAAAGATTTTCAGTTTGCTTACGAGAGTGTCAAGATTCTCTTTTGCCTCTTTGCTTGCCGCAGCACTGAATCCCGAGTCTTTAAGTTTTGCGTCAAGTTCTGTAACGATGTCTTCTGTAATCGATTCAAGTTCTTCCTGGAATTTTTCGCGTTCCTCGTCCAAAGATTCGATTTCTTTTTGGCTTTCCTTTGCTTTTACATCGTTTTCGGTAATCTGTTTTGAGGCATCTTCGATATTTTGTTTGAAAGAATCGATATTTTTCCTTACGTCGTCGAGCTGCTTTGTTTTTGTGTGAAGGTCTGCTTCCTGCTCGTCGATTTCGTCGGTAAGACTTTCGATTCGCTCTTCGATTGCTCGCTTGTGAACTTCGAGCTGCCCGATTTTTTCGCGGATTTGGCTTGCCTGGCTGTTAAGATTCTGCGCCATTTCTGCCTTTCCGGTTTTCTCGGTCTGAATTTTGATAAGTTCCTGCTGCAATTCGTTCATTTTTTTCTGCAGGTCTTTGATTTTGTCGTTGTTCTCGGTGAGCGTGTTCAGAATCTCGTCGATTTCTGCCTGAATCGCATTGCGTTTTTGAGAAATCTCTTCTTTTGCCTGAGTCTGTCGTGCCTGATTCTGCACAAAATCTTTGAGTCGTAAAAGTTGAATGTCAAGCTCGTCGTTAAAAATCTCATCTTTTAGCGCACGATATTTTATTGTTTTTTCGCTCTGAACTTTGAGAGTCTCGTAGCTTCGCTTGTTTTCTGAAAGAGCCGCCTCAATTTGGGCAAGGTTCTGCCGCGTGCGTTCAAGTTCGCGTTCAGCTTCGGCAACTTCGGCTTTGCTTCGAGAAATTCCTGCCGCTTCTTCAAAAAGATAGCGCCTGTCTTCCGGTTTGCTTGAAAGAATCTGGTCGATTTTTCCTTGTTCCATTACGGAATAGGCCGCCTTTCCAACTCCTGTGTCCATAAAAAGTCGCCGGATTTCGGTAGGACCAACCTGCCGGTTGTTGATGTAATATTCATTTTCGCCTGAACGGTAAAGTCTTCGCTTTAATGCGATTTCTGGCTCGTCCATTGGAAGAAGGTGATTTTCGTTCGAGATTGTAAGCGTAACTTCCGCAATATTTAATGGCGGACGGGTTTCAGTTCCGTTAAAGATGACTGATTCCATTGTGTCCGCACGAAGATTTTTTGCTTTGTTTTCAGCAAGTACCCATTTTACGGCATCAACGACGTTGCTTTTTCCACAGCCGTTTGGTCCCAAAAGTGCCGTAATTCCGTCTGCAAATTCTACATGGGTTTTGTCTGCAAATGATTTGAATCCGAATATGTCAAGTGATTTTAAAAACACAAAGAAACCTCAATTTAAAAAGAGAAATATTGCAAATTATATCAATAAAAGCGGTAAAGTGACAACACGCCAATAATAGCTCCACAGGGCAAACGCATTGTTAAAAGCAGACTAAAAATCCGTGCTGGCGCTAGCGGACGATAGCACGGATTTTTGCATGAGCAAATTCATAATGCGGAATGGGGCTATTCCAACAATTTCGTTGCATAATGCCATTCCGAACTAGGAAATCAAAGTTTTTACCCGGCGACAGTATTTGTCAGGTAACGTCAAACTTTGAACAAATCGATTTCGCTGCCGATTTTTTCGATGGAGCCGTTCATTACACCGTTTATTTCTGAGAGCGCAGTTCCGGTTTCGTGAATTTTTCTTGCTCCTATGCTCATTTCACCAATGCTGTCTTTGATTTTGCCCGTAGCATTCTGCAATTTCTGTATTTCACTCAGAATCTGCTTGTTGCCTTCGGTCATTTCTGCGGAGGCTGCGCGCACTTCCGCCGTGCTGTCGTTCATCGCATGAAGTGCGTCGCCAATCTGCTGACTTCCGGCCTGCTGTTCCTGCATGGCCGCGTGAATCTGACGCACGAGCTGATCGGTATCACGGATTTTTTCGGTTACGGATTGGAATGCCGTGCTTGACTCTGCCGAAGCAGAAACCACGCCATCGATTGACGTGCGGATTTTTTCAAGCTGCACGCCGATTGTTTTTGACTGTTCGCTTGAGTTTTCCGACAGTTTCCTGATTTCGTCAGCAACAACGCTGAATCCTTTTCCAGCCTCGCCTGCGTGGGCCGCCTCGATTGCGGCGTTCATGGCAAGAAGGTTCGTCTGCTCCGCAATCGCAGAAATAACTGTGTTCGCGTCCTGGAGCATTTCGCTCTGAGTTTTAATCTGCTCGATTCGGTTGTTCACATCTTCCTGCTTTGCAGCTCCAGTTTTTGCATTAGCGTCAAGTTCCTCAAAAGAGCCAGCCATCTTTTCCACTGTCTGATTAACGCTCGAAATATTTCCAATCATCTGCTCAACGGCTGCTGATGCCTGCGAAACTTGGGCATACTGGCTTTCAATCATGTGCTCAAGAGATGCAATATTTGAGGCAATCTCATTGATGGCGCTGGCTGTCTCATCCACGCTGCCGGACTGATTCATAATCTGCCGGTTCACTCTTTCTATGTTTGAGAGAATCTGGGTAATAGACGCTGCCGTGTCCTCTGTAACATCGCTCATCTGGCTTCCGGCAACGTGCAAATCATCCTTTGAAAACTTTACCTGTGAAATAATCGATTGGAGCTTTTCGGTAAACACATTAAAGCCCAGAACGACATCGCCAACTTCATCTTTTGATTTAACCTGCAAACGTTTGGTTAAATCCGCATTACCGCTTGAAATATCAATGATTGCGGTTTTGAGTTTGCGAAGCGGTCGGACTGAAAAACGAATTACAATTCCGACAACCGCCAGAGAAACAATTGTTAGCACGATAAATGCGGCGATGATATAGTTCATCAGCCGGTTGACTTTTTCCTGAAAGTCCGAGAACGGAACGGAACATGCGGCAATCCAATTCGTGTCGGGAATGCGCTCAAACACAGACATCCATCTTTTGCCGTTATCGTCATAAACATCACTGCCAGTTTTTCCAGAAAGCATCAGCGTAAGATGGTCGCCGAGTGACGTGCCCTGATTCTGCCGCTCGATTTTTCCTACATCTTCAACTCCGACTTTCCAGTGGTCTTCGTTTGCCAGAGTGATTTTTGTTGCGGCACTGATGACATACGGCTTTCTATTGTTTGACATGGGATGTTCCATGCAGAGATTACTGAGCTTAAAACCGTCAACCACGCAGTAGACGACATTTATGACGCGTCCACCGACATCTTTTACCGGGTACGAATAGGTCATTGTAACAGCTTTTGTCTTTTCGTTTACTTCAGGGTCTGTAATAACGAGTTCGCCGCGGGAAGCACGGGTAAAATACTCCTGAGAAGCTGCAGAAAAAACTTCGCCAGAGTCTTTATCGTAGCCCTGACCAGACATATCCAGCACAGACACGTCAATATAACCGGAATCAGCGACCGTAACAACTCTGGCAATCTGAGTTTTTTCAAGAAGGCTCACTTCTGGATCCATCAACTGAGAGTTCAGCGCAAGCGTCTGGAGCATCCGGACTTCACGCTCATTGTTAGTGCGCATGTCTCTAGCAACCGCCGTTACAGAATGCAGTAAATCATCATACATCATTTGCTGCATTGAGTGCGAAGTTTGTAAGCTTACGACACCCCCAATAATAAGATTAGAAAGGCAAGTTCCAATTAATACCGTAAGAATGATTTTAAAACTAAGACTTTTACGAGGGCTTTTCAAAACAATCTCCATAAACTCTATGATGTAAAAATTAAAATAGATTGTAATCCTAGAACTTCAAATTTACAATGATGTTTTACATGAACAGTTGTTGTTGATAGTTCTTTAACAGAAAATATTTGCACCGTGTTTTTACGAGCACCTGCACGTTCCCCGAGCGAGAATTTTCGCTAAAAAAGTCTTTGAAAACGCACGAATCAACGTGAAATCCAAAAGCCAACTTACTGAGTCCCACTTAATTGCGAGCGTGGCGCGAGCAATAAAGCTGTCCCCGCAAAACGAGGCATGAGTTGCCGCCGCGTTTTGCGAACACTTGTAAGAGCCTCCACCAGAGCGAGAGTTTTCGCTAGAAAAGTCTCGGGAAACGCACGAATCAATATGAACTCCAAAAGCCAACTTGTCGAGCCTCCCCCTAATTGCGAGCGGAGCGCGAGCAATAAAACTCTTCTCGTAAAACGCGGCATTCCTTGCCGCTGCGTTTTGCGAACACTTGTAAGAGCCTCCACCCGAGCGAGAGTTTTCGTTAGAAAAGTCTCGGGAAACGCACAAAATCAACTCAATCCCTAAAAGCCAACTTGCAGCGTTTCCCTTAATAATTTGATAACTCAAAAAGCACCAAATTTTCAGGTGCATAATATTTGGGACCACCACGTTCTACAGTCACATATCCGCCAAAAATCCAGCCAAATTTATTCGGTTCATATTCAATTTTTAACTAATGGTCTGTTAGACCATCAATTGTTTCAGTCTCTTCGGTTATTGCATGAATTTCATAATTTTCTTGCAACGAACGAGACCTCGTTTCAAAATTATGAAGAAGGAAAACTTTCTTTCCTTCGAGACCGGGTTTATCCCTAACGTTCAGCCTTTCCCAAATCGAAACGGATTGTTTTAGTCTTCTTACCGCCCATTTTTTAGCCCCCTGAATTTCTTCTAATACCTCATACCGATTTTCATAATACGGATTCACATATTCGCCTAACGATTTTTGACTAACGCAGATACAGCCTTTTGAATTATTCAACTGAATCTTATACCACAATTGCCCAGCTGCTTCGCCCCATTTATTTTTTGGTTTTGTCAAATATTCAACCGTTAGGACTTCCAAAACGTTTATTTCATCATTGTCTTTTAATTTTCCAATGACTTTATTGCCAATGTAATCTTCATAAATGTTTCGATTTTTTTCTTCAAGCAAATCACCGATTTTTACATTTTTAATTACACATTTCCGAATCGTAGTTTTCAATCCATTTTTTTCAGTCGAAGAAATAACAGTTCCATTCCCGTTTTTATAATTTGGATTGCCAAACGCGATTTGTGAAAGTGTCAGTAAAATTGCAAAAAAAAATTGTTTTTTCATAAAATTTTCCCTTTTTTAATTTTATTTTTGTTATCATAAAACAGACTTTAAAACTTTAAGGTGAAAATCAACGGTAAGTATTTTTTTTGCCATGACGAACAAAAAGTCAAATCTGTCTAGATGTGTGATAAATTAATCTTAAAATAAGAAGTTTCAGACTGAGAAAAAACTTAATTTGATAACGTTATTTTGAGTCTGTTTCTGAATTTTTGCGCAGAGTTTGAGTGGCAAACGTAGATGCTGATTCGAGTTCAGCATGACTGGTAAGTTTTGTGCTGCTATACCGTACAGTCGGGCGTGACCGTACTGTTAATTTACAAACCAACATCTTTCTTCTATTATAATCCGAAGCTTTGAAAAACAGTTCTTTGAAAATACTCATGCGGATTAGGAATTGCTGATGCAATTTCTGAGGAAAAATCGTTAGATTTTTTTAAATCCGTGTGACGAAAAATTGCGATTGGAGAAAGAAAAAGCTGGCTCAAGATGTCGAGGGAGACGGTTCTGCCACACATAAAGCTTTGCGGCGGACTTGGCTACGGATTCGACTGCGAATTGGAATGGGAGTTATGAAGGAAAAACAAAGCAACTTCCTAGTGAGCTCCCTGAGCAGTTTAGATTTATGCCAAAGGGAGATATATAGTGCTTATAGGTAATAAAGAAAGTTTAGCTTTTGGCACATATCGGTTATACATAAACGGTTTTTGTTACGGTGAGAAAGCTCCAGAACAAAAACATGGTCTTTGAGGGATAATTTTTCAGGTAAAAAGAATAATTGGAGGTTACCAAGATGAAAAAAAAGTTGATTCTTTTGATTTTTCTTTGTATTTCAAATTTCATTTTTTCAACTGAGCTCGAACAAATACAGGCGATTCGCGAGGGAAGTTCTGTTGTTTTTAATCTTCCGTATTGCAAGGAAAGGGGGCGAAGCAAATATTTTTCAGAATATGTTTCAACGGCACTTATTGTTGAGGAAATTCATATAAATGGAAAAAAATCAATTCCTGATTATGATACCAGCCTGTATTTTTCGTATTTGGACGAATATAAAACACAACGGGTATCCGATTCGGAGCACTTATTATGTATGAGAATGGTTTGGGAGTCATATAAAAATAATTGGCAATTTTCTGATAAAGTCAATGTTTTCGTGGCAAAACCTTTTAGCGAAGTAAAAGTTTATTATCGAGTTGTTTACCCATTTCCATTTGGAAATCCTGAAAAACTATTGTGGCGTAAATTTAAAGAAAAATATGTCTCACAAGTTTATTGTGCAAGTTTTACTTTACCAGAGATTGAATACTGATGTAATTCTTTTGCCACTTCCCCCAAAATCTCAATTGTTATCACTACGCGAGGAACAATCCGGTGCGGTATGTGGACCCGGATGGAAAAAAACACTAAAGAAGTTTTACTATAAAGCAGAATCAGAATGGAGCGACAATCAGAAGATAACCGATGAATATGTAAATAATAATGGAATGGACAAAATATATGTTATCAAAATTACAGATTAAAAATAAGTTAATTAAAATGATGTTTTTCTGCATGAATCTTAATATATTAATTTTTTTTTCTATGCAGTATTTCCAATGAGCGTAAAATAGAAGAACTGCAAAAGAGTTATTATTTCAGTGATTATAAAAAAATTGAAAAACTTTTAAGTAGTGATCTAAAACTCTCTTCATCCATTCAAAATGAGCTGTTGAGAGTTTCTCTTGAAATAAAAAAAGATCCAAAGTCTGCACTATTACTTATAAACACTCTTAAGAAAGCAGATATTGTGTATAAAGCACAAACTGCTTTGTATTGGGCTTTAAAATTAGAAGACAATGAATCTGCCACGAGCCTAGTTATTAAGGGCGCAGATTTATTCTCATGTAATAATGACGATATTTATGATACACCATTTTCTTTAGCATTGAATACTAGAAATCAAAAATTCATAGATTGGCTAGTAAAGGACTATTTAGAATCACATGACCTTGATTCAACAACTGTTTATAAAATATTCAGTGGATTATTGAATACAGGTTACACTGAGGCAGCAGAATATTTAATTCGAAATCAAAAAAACAAACTGAAATTAATTGATTGTCCTAATTTAGGTTACTTAATAGTGAACAATTTTTATGATGAAAAAAGCCGGCATGTTATAGATGAATTAAAAAGTTGTAATTTAAAATTTGATGAAGATTATGCTTATTTCCATACGGCCCTGCTCCTAGATGAAAAAGATATCTCTTCAGTTATAAAATGGCTGGAAGAAAATCATATAAGAAAAGACCATAAATATCATTTTACAGATCATCCATGTACGGTAGACAATGAATATACATCCCCGGCTGAATTTTCTGCATTGCTTGCACATTTTTATTCAAAGACTATATCTAGTTCAGATGAAATAGATTCAGATAAGGTATTAAAATACAATATGTGGACGAAATATTTTGAACTGCCTGATAGTAAAAGATAACTTAATTATACTGCATCCATCATCTTCATCTAAGCATGTGGTGCAGGTGTTTATTCCTCCCCCAAATCGCGATTTGTAGGAATACCCAAAAATCCACTTTTTCCCCGGAAAGCCTGCCACAAAAAGCGCCTTTTTCGGGGAAAATTAAGGATTACGCTACATATAGCGTAGTTTTTACAGTTCTAAAACCGCTCGAATTTTCTGACGAGTTGTTTTAGAATTTTTCGCGGACGGAAGTTTTCCGCTGATAAAATTCTAAACGGAGGATTTTTAAACTTGAGCTGAGCTTTGTCCTTTTGGAGCCTAAAACCGGGTTTTTAAGCCGGAAAATGCCTGAAATCCATTGAAATTGGGGGCTGTCAGTCCAATTGTTACCACTACGCGGGGAACAATCCTGTTAAGTATACCGACCCGGATGGAAGATTCTTAGATATCTTTATGGATATTGTTGGAATTGCATGGAATATTGTGGAAATTGCTGCAACTCCTGCAAATCCGTGGGCTTGGGCTGCACTAGGGGCTGATGTCGGCTGTTTGTTTATTCCTGGGGCAACTGGTGCTGGTAAAGTTATTCGAATTGCTGAAGGCACACGGAAAATGGGCAAAGTTTCCCGGGCTGCAAAGGCAGCTGGCGTCGCAGATGCCTTTGTTGACGCAATAAAAGACGGTGAGAGAGTATTCGGAAAGTATTCAGATTTGCAAAAGGTGACTAAGGGGTATAAAAGTACAATAGAAGCTCATCATCTTGTACCTCAGGCGTTAGCTGAAGAATTAGGACAAAAGGTTGAAGATTTTGCTTCTGTTGTAATTGACAAGGCAACACATAGTGGATTTTCAACAGAATGGAACAGAGCTCTAGATGATCTTAGAAAAGTTTACAAGACCGAAGGTATGGGAGCTTTTAAAGAGGCAATTTTAAAAAAGGCAAAAGAAGTATATGCAGATTTCCCTGAAATGGTCGAGGTTACAAAAGCCTGGCTTGATTCAATTTAAATGAAGGTTCGTAATGAAAAGAGAAATTTTTTTGACAGCAAGATTTGAAATAAGTAAAGAAATGGTAAAGAACATAAAGAAGATGATTTCTGGAAAATTTTCTTATGCAAAGTCATTTGTCATTCTTAACGGAATTACAAATGAAGAGGGTGATAATGTTCTGTCGTATCTAAGAACGATTGGTGATTTTGAAATTACCAATGATTTTAAATATTATGAAGATGAAGAATTAATGGAGTTCGACTTCTTCTATTGTACCGGACAAATAAAACCTGATACAGGAATACGCTTTATTGATTTTGAATTTGAAATGAATGGGAATGCATCTTTTGACTACACTAATTACTGTCCAAAGTGTAAGGAAGGATTAAAACAGATTTCTCCTTTTGTCGTTAAAGGCCTTTCAAAAAAATATGCAGCAAAAAAATTTGTAAACCCGTTTTGGGCGTACTGGATTGTCTCCTCTGAATTCATGGAAAAAATCCAGCAGCACAATATTTCCGGAGTTGAGTTCTGGGAACTGCTAAACTATAAGGGAGAGGCATCCAAAACGAATTTCCAGATGAAGCCGACAAGGATTCTTCAAAATGTGCTTGACCTTAAGTATATTAAGTTTTCAGATGAAGATTGCAACTGTATAAATCACAGGGTCTGCATACCGGATACAACCGTCCGTCTTCATAAGGAAGCGGAAGCCAGTCTGCTTGATTTCAATGAACTCTATGAGCACAATTCATCAAAACTAACTGGAATGTATATAATCAGCAAAAAATTATTAAAAATTTTTATTGAAGAAGGAATAAGACCTCATTGGGATATTGATATAGACCCTGTAGAATTTGTTTGACAAACTGAGCAATGCTGTTCATCCAGCTTTGAGGTATAGAAGAAAATTCAAAATCTCCACTTCCCCAAAATCGTGATTTGTAGGAAGCCAAAAAATCCACTTTTCCCCGGAAAGCCCGCCACAAAAAGCGCCTTTTCCGGAGAAAATTAAGGATTACTCTACATATAGCGTAGTTTTTGCCGTTCTAAAACCGCTCGAATTTTCTGACGAGTGGTTTTAGAATTTTTCACCGACGGAAGTTTTCCGCCGATAGAATTTTTTATGGAGGATTTTAAATTCTGAGCCGAACTTTTTCTTTCTGGAGCCGAAAAGTGGAACTTTTAAGCCAGAAAGCGCCTGAAATCCATTGAGATTGGGGGCTGTCAGTCCAATCAATCTCAATTGTTACCACTACGCGGGGAACAATCCGGTGAGGTATACCGACCCGGATGGAAGGGTTGCTGTTGTTGATGATGGGATAGTTATAATCTGCTTGATAATCCTTTATGTTGTCACAAAAACGACTGCTGACAACTATAATGCAAACTCAGGCTCATCATACACTGTTTATGGCGATGACGGCATCTATCATTTGGGAAATTCTTATGCGGAACCAGATTTTTCTAAGAAAAAGAAATCGAATTCTGCTAAGCCTTCTCCTATGCCGGAAAATGGTGCAGCGTCAGCGTCTCCAAGCCCCGCTCCAAATGAAAA
>NZ_JPUF01000058.1 GCF_014737315.1 Treponema zioleckii
AAGAACTCACCGAAGTCGAAGAGGCCGAGCCTGCGGAAGATGCGGAAGAGCTTTCCGAGGTCGAAGAGGTCGAGCCTGCCGAAGTTGTCGAAGAACTTTCCGATGTTGAAGAAGCCGAACCTGCGGAAGTTGTCGAAGAACTTTCCGAGGTTGAAGAAAACGAGCCTGCGGAAGATGCGGAGGAACTTTCCGAGGACGAAGATGCCGAATCTGCGGAAGATGCAGGAGAACTTTCCGAAATTGAGGAAGCCGAATCAGCCGAAGATGCAGAAGAACTCACCGAAGTCGCAGAAGCCGAGCCTGCCGAAGATGCAGAAGAACTCACCGAGGACGAAGAAGTCGAGCCTGCCGAAGTTGTCGAAGAACTTTCCGAGGTTGAAGAAAACGAGCCTGCGGAAGATGCGGAGGAACATTCCGAGGACGAAGAGGTCGAGCCAGCGGAATTCGAAAAAAGCACAACTCCGACAGTCATTGAAGATTGGACAGAGGATATCAATGAATTGGCGGCGGAGGAAGAACGCGAAGCGGAACCTGATTTCGGAATTGATTTTACGGACAATGCTCGAATAAAAACGGAAATAAATTCTCAAAATTCCTTAATTTTTGATGAAAATTTTAAGAATAATTCAATAGATTTGACTAAAATAAATGAACTCGAAAAAACAACTGGGCATACTGAAGATATTGGGGATAGATCTTCGGTTAATGAACTTGAAACATTAAATGCCGATTTGTCAGATACCGAGAGCCTTGAGACTATTGAGGACGCTGCGCCTGTCGAAGAATTGAACGATACTCCGAAAGAAAACTTGCAGTTCCTCGAGAATTTTGCGCTCCCGGATAACGAAAGTTCCGTAGGTGCAAAAAATTATAATCCAAATGACGATATGGATCTCTCAGAAAAAATCGAATTTAGTTCTCCAGTTCAAAATCCCGATGCCGATAAATTTGATTACAAGGATGTAAGCGAAAATTTCGATGTTGTTGAGCCTGATTTCTCATATCTAGATAAGGACGAACTTATTAAAATCGGGCAGACGGCTGTAGAGACGAGTGAAAAATCACATAACGGTGAGTTAAAAATAAAAGCAGATGATTCTCAAGGGACTTCCCCTGAATTGCAGGAGGTTGCCCCTGTCGAAGAATTGGAGCAACCGGAGGAAAAAATGCCATTCCTTTTTACGACGCTTGGATCAAACAATATGAAAGTAACTGAACTTAGACCTCAGAACGGAGAGAGCGAGAATTCAATCGTTCAGAATCCTGACGGAACTTTCAGAGTCTCAAAAAAATCAGAAGATGGTAATATAAAATTGGACAATGATTTCAAAACTCTCGTTGATTCAGTTTTAAGATAGAATTTGAATAAAAAATGAACACCTTGATTATAGAAACGGTTCTCTATCTTTTATTTGCGTTGCCCGCATCGTTTATTGATGCCCGAAAATTCAGAATTCCTTTCTATTATATTTTAGGCGGAACAATTTTATTTTTCGCATTGATTATTTTTAGGACCGTAAAAATTGTCCCGTTAACAGAAAAACTCTTTTGGGAAAACGTCATGTACATTTTCCTCTCGATGATTTCATCAGCCTTGCTCTTTGGATTTGCACGGCTCCTTTCATCTGGCGGACTCGGCAAGGGGGATATTTTGTTCGCAGTGTTCACCGCCTTGTACTGTCGTTTTTACGAAAATTTGATTGCCGCAGTTTTTGCAGCCCTTTCTGGAATTCTTTTTTATCTTGTCCTAAGAATTTGTCAAAAAAAATTGAAGCGTCAGAACGTCGCTTATCCAGTATTCGCAATTCCTTTTGTGCCTTTTATAACCTTCGGAGCGTTGCTCGACAAATTTCTTTTTCATATTTTGCCTTTTATTTAATAAAAAAGCGTAGATTCTTGATTTCAAAATTGAATTGTTATAGACGTATTAAAAAAATTGTATTATTTTAAACGTATCGTTTTTTATAAGGAGATATTTAATCATGGCAGTTAAAGTTGCTATCAATGGTTTTGGTCGTATTGGCCGCTTGGCATTCCGCCAGATGTTCGGTGCTGAAGGTTATGAAGTTGTTGCTATCAACGACTTGACAAGCCCAAAAATGCTTGCTCACCTCTTGAAGTATGATACAGCACAGGGCGGATACGCTGGTCGCATCGGTGAGGGAAAACACACAGTTGAAGCTCACGATGGAGAAGGCGAGGACAACTACATCGTAGTTGACGGCAAAAAAATCGTTATTTACAAGATTCCAAATGCTGCTGAGCTTCCATGGGGAAAAATCGGCGTAGACGTAGTTCTTGAGTGTACAGGTTTCTACACATCAAAAGAGAAGGCACAGGCTCACATCACTGCTGGTGCTAAAAAGGTTGTAATCTCAGCTCCAGCTGGAAACGACCTCCCAACAATCGTTTACAACGTAAACCACAAAACTCTCAAGAAGGGAGACAATGTTATCTCTGCTGCTTCTTGTACAACAAACTGCTTGGCTCCAATGGCAAAAGCTCTCAACGACGCTTTCCCAATCCAGTCAGGTATCATGGCTACAATCCACGCTTACACTGGAGACCAGATGATTCTCGACGGTCCACAGCGCAAAGGTGACCTCCGCCGCTCACGCGCAGGTGCTCAGAACATCGTTCCAAACTCAACAGGTGCTGCAAAGGCTATCGGTCTTGTAATCCCAGAGTTGAACGGAAAACTCATTGGTTCTGCACAGCGTGTTCCAGTTCCAACAGGATCTACAACAATCCTCACAGCAGTTGTAAAAGGCAACGATGTAACAAAAGAAGCTATCAACGCTGCTATGAAGAAAGCATCTGATCCAGAGACATTCGGATACAACGAGGACGAGATTGTTTCTTCTGACGTTATCGGAATGCGCTTCGGCTCACTCTTCGATGCAACTCAGACAATGGTAACAAAGATTGCTGACGGACTCTTCGAGGTACAGGTTGTTTCTTGGTACGACAACGAGAACAGCTACACATCTCAGATGGTAAGAACAATCAAATACTTCTCAGAAAACTGCTAAGTTTTAATTTGAGTTTATAACATGGCACCAGCTTTACGGCTGGTGCCTTTTTGTTTTTAAATCGTTTTTATTACTAATGTCGTATTTTTGAAAAAAAGCATAGGAAATTTAAAAATCTTTACTTTGATGATTTTATGGTTTATTATTGAAGATAACATATTTGCAATTTTGCAATTTCATTGGAGGAATCTAAAAAATGATTAAGACAGTAAAAGATGTCGATTTAAAAGGCAAAAGAATCGTAATGCGTGTTGATTTCAATGTTCCTATGAAGGACGGCGTTGTTCAGGACGATACACGTATCATGGCTGCTTTGCCAACAATCAAATATATCCTTGAACAGAAACCAAGAAGCCTTGTTTTGATGAGCCACTTGGGAGATCCAAAAAAGGATGTTAAAAAAGCACAGGAAAAAGCTGAGAAGGCTGGAAAAACATGGACTTCTGAAGATGCTGAAAAATTCATCAGCGGCAAAAACCGAATGAAGCCTGTTGTTGATTATTTTGAGAAAAAACTTGGTTCACCTGTAAAATTCCTTCCAGATGCATTGGGACAGAAAGCTGCAATCGACGCACTCCCAGAAGGTGGCGTTGCAATGCTCGAAAATACACGTTTCCACAAAGAAGAAACTTCAAAAGACGCTGCCGAGCGTGATGTTATGGCAAAAGAGCTTGCATCTTACGGAGAAATCTTCGTAAATGACGCGTTCGGAACTGCACACCGTGATCAGGCATCTACTGCATCAATCGCAAAATTTGTAAACACAAAAGTTGGCGGATTCCTCATGGAGAAGGAAGTTAAATATATTCAGCCAATGGTAGAAAATCCTCCAAAACCACAGGTTGCAATTATTGGTGGTGCTAAAGTTTCATCAAAAATTGCTGTTCTTGAGTCACTCCTTAAGAATGCTTCTGCACTCGTTATTGGTGGTGGAATGGCTTACACATTCCTCAAAGCTCAGGGACATAAAGTTGGTATTTCTCTTGTTGAGGACGACTTCCTTGATACTGCAAAAAAACTTCTTGCAGATGCTGCTGCAAAGAACGTAAAAATCGTTCTTCCAGTTGATCATGTAGCTGCTGACAAATTTGATGCTAATGCAGCTGCCGTTGCTGTTGACGGAGTTGATATTCCTGACAATCTTATGGCAATGGATGTTGGTCCAAAAACGATCGAGGCTTACAAAGAAGTTCTCTCAACTGCAAAATCAATCGTTTGGAACGGTCCTGTTGGCGTATTCGAATTCGATGCGTTCGCAAAGGGAACTGAGACCGTTGCACGTCTTGTTGCCGAGGCTACTGGACGTGGTGCAATGACTGTTGTTGGTGGAGGAGATTCTGTTGCAGCTGTAAACAAATTCAACCTCGCTGACAAGATGAGCCATGTTTCAACAGGTGGCGGTGCTTCACTTGAATTCCTTGAAGGAAAAACACTTCCAGGAATCGCTTGTCTCGAAACAAAATAAATTTATAAAAAATCGTCTTGAGATTCTTTTGAGCGATTTTGAATTTTCTTAAAAAACTGTGTCAGCGTCTTTTTTAAGGCGCTGGGGCGGTTTTCTATTTTTGATTTGATTTTTGTATTTTTAACATTAAGTCGAATCAAGAATAGAGATTTTGTCTGCAATAATATAACAAAGGAGTTTTTAATATGCGAACAAAGTACGTTGCTGGTAACTGGAAAATGAATATGGATAAAGCTGGTGCTGTTGCTCTTGCTAGCGAGTTGGTTGAACAGCTTAAAGGTGTTGATAACAAGTTTATGATTGCACCACCATTCGTTTATCTTGATGCAGTTGCTCAAGTTGTAAAAGGTTCTAACATCATTTTGGGAGCGCAGAATATTGCTGCAACTGAGAATGGTGCTCATACAGGTGAATGTTCTGCTGCAATGCTCAAAGATATTGGTGTTGAGACTGTGATTCTTGGTCATAGTGAGCGACGCTATGAATTTTATGAAACTGACAAGCTTATCAATATTAAGGTTCGCATGGCTTTGGAACATGGACTTGATGTTGTTCTTTGTATCGGTGAGCTTTACTCTCATAAAGTTGCTGGCGTAACAGAGGCTGTTTGCGAAATGCAGGTAAAGGGTGGACTCGATGGTTTAACTAAGGAACAGCTTGCACACGTAACAATCGCTTACGAGCCAATTTGGGCGATTGGTACTGGAAAAACACCAACTCCAGAAGAGGCAAATTCAATTCACAAATCAATAAGAGCTTCTATTTCTAATCTGTTTGGTGCTGATGTTGCTGAAAATATTAAGATTCTTTACGGTGGTTCAATGAACGCCAAAAACGGAAAAGATTTGCTTGCTCAGTCAGATATTGATGGAGGTCTTATCGGAGGAGCTTCATTGAAATCTGAGACATTTGTTCCAATTTGCAAGTATACAGTTTAATACATTAAAAAGGCGATTATCTTCCATAGTATTGTTCTTCTTCTTTGTTGACCTTGAATTGATATTAGGGTAGTATAATCGTCTAAAAATACAAATTTTGTTAATGTTAATAAAACTGTTAACGCATATGGAGTAGAAAATGGGTGCTATTGGCGTAGTTCTTTTAGTTGCTTTCGTGGTGATTTGTGTACTGCTGGTTCTTCTTGTTTTGATTCAGGATCAGGACAACAGCGGTATGGGCGGAGTTTTTGGTGGCGGAAATTCTGCAGCATTCGGAGCGCACTCCGCTTCTGTTTTGACTAAGGCTACTACGGTATTTGTTGTTTTGTTTTTAGCTTCAACTTTTGCAATTGCTCTTTTGAACAAAAAGGATGCAGGTTCTGACGCTGCTAAAGTTCAGGAAGTTGTTACGGAAGAAGGATTGAAGGCTGATTCAGCAGCTGCTGCTGATTCTAAATGGTGGAAGAAAAATGCTGATTCGGCTGCGGCAGAGACTGCTGCCGCTGAGACTTCAGAGACTGCAGCTACTGAGACGACAGAGGCAACTGACACAACTGTAGAAACTGTTGAGAATACAGAAACTTCTGCAGAATCTTCTGTTGTAGCAGAGTAAGATAAACCTGATAGGAGGTCGTCTTTTATGGTTCTTGGTGATATTTTCCCTAAAGAAACTATTGTCGCAAATTTGGAAAGTACGGAAAAAGACGAGCTCTTTGAAGAGTTATTGGAAGTTATTCATTCTGCCCGTCCTAATATGGATAGGGCAGAAGCTCTTGAGACTCTCATTGAGCGAGAAACAAAAATGTCTACTGGAATAATGCATGGAGTTGGCATTCCTCATGCTCTCATCGATTCTATGCATGATACCATCGGTGCTATTGGTATAAGTCGCATTGGTATCGATTATGATTCCCTCGACGGAAGTCCTGTGAACATCGTTTTTATGATAATTGGTTCTTCCGGTGATACTGAAAAACATATTCAAATCCTAAAACAACTTGCAACAGTCTTGCAAATTGACAATGTCGTTAATAAGATAATGGCGTGCAATACTGCGTCGGAAATCTTTAAGTGCATAGCAGATTTAGAGGCTGGAGTTCTAAATTAGTACTTGCTTTTTATCAGATTTGGCTTAATATATAAAGTTGAATGTATAAATAGGAAGGAAAATCTGAATGGCTGATAATGAAGTTGCAATCATTAATCATCTTCTTGAAGTAGAACATGCTGCTGAAACAATTTTTATGAATGCCCAAGAAGAGGCTGATAAAAGAATTTCTGATGCAAAGATTTCTGCCGATAAAAGCTTTAAAGAGCAATATGAGCAGATTGTCAGAGAGAATGAGCAGTTGTTTGAAGAACGAAAAAAATCCGTTTCTGAAAAATACGAAACCGAAATACGTGATTATAAAAATAGAATTCTGAATTCTTCGAAAGATACCGAGAAATTTGAATCTCTGTTGGATAATTTGCTTTTTGCATAGGTGGTGAGTAATGGATAGTTCTGCGGCATCATCTTATGTTTATGCAAAAGCAAGCGGACTTCTGTCTAAATCGTTTGTAGGACCACGACTTGTAAAATTGTTTTCTGTAAAGTCACTTAGGGAGCTTTATACACTTCTCTTTGATGATGAAATTCCTGCTGTGCCAGAGTCTATGTTGGCAAAGCAAATAGAAATAAAAGCCGAAAATCGTTTTATTGATCAATATATAAATCTTATCCGAAATTTTTCAAAACCTGCACATATTCTTGTATCGCTCTTACATTTTTATGATTATGATAATTTGAAGGATATTGCAGCTTCTTTAAGTTTGGGAAAAAATGAAAAACCTCAACTGATTGATATAAAAGAATACTCAATGTTGAATTATGGTTTTTGGCCAAATATTTTAAAAATAACTGAGAATTCCAAAATTTCATGGTATAATAAAGTGCCTGAAATTACCGAACAGCAAATTTTTGATTCCAGATTGGATTCTGAATATATTTCTGAACTTTGGGAATCTGTAAAAAAACTTCCTAAGTCAGAAAGAGAACTTGTTTCTGAACTTATCGGATTTGAAATTTCCGTGCAGAATATTCTTTGGGTTATGCGTCTTCGGGTCTATTACAAGATGGAAGCCGAAGAGATAACAGAAAAACTTGCCTATGCCAATAAAGACGATGGTAAGAAAGATATTTTTGCCGGAGAAGCTCTTTCGATTTTAGAAAAGGATACTGGGCTTTGGGATGCTTGGAAAGATTGGAAGTATTCTGAATTCTTGAATCCGCATGAAGAGGCTTCTGTTTGGGAATTAGACCCTTGCTGGGTTGAAAAGGCTTTTAATCGAAAAATTGCAAAACTTGCGTATAAGTCATTTCATAAAAATCCAATGAGCGTTTTGAGCTTGGTTTCTTGGTTCAAAATTAAGCAGAATGAATTGAATTGTATAAGGACTGTTGCGGAAGGTTTGCGACTTGATGTTGAGTCAAATGAATTGATGAATGTTGCTGGAGTGAACGCTTCGGTTTTTTGATTCTTTTATAAAAATGGAGAGTTAATAAATGGCACGAACTACACCAATGCGATTAGTTGAACTGATGGTAATGAGGCAGGATATCAGTTCGATTATTGAATTTATTGGTAAAAAAGGAAATTTTCAGTTTCAGTCAGGATTGTCGTCTACTGATGACAAGTCTAAAGTAAATGCTGATTTTGAGACTTTTAAGGCTCTTCAACAAGCACGTGCTTTTTTAAATGTCGAAGATATAGACGATTCTTTCTTGAATGGCGTTTCGCGTCCTACGGAGGAAGATGCTCGTCTTGTAAAAAATCTTCTTGCCGGTATCGATGAACTTAAAAATAAAGAATTGGAATATGGCGATGAACTGAAGCGTGTGCAAGACGCTAATGATGAGGCTGAGTCTTTTGCAAATCTGAAAATTTCATTTTCAGAACTTGATCATGTTTCATTCTTGTCGTTGAAAATCGGGCGTATTGATCCTTCTACCTTTGATGAATTGAAATTTGCGGTCGGAAATCGTGTTGTTATAGTTCCATTGGGAGCTGATAAGTCAAAAATCCTTGTGGCAACTTCAAAAAAAGCTCGTTTTGCCCTTGATACAGAACTTAAAAAATTTAATTTCGTGAATCTTGAAATTCCTAGCGATTTTAAAGGAATCCCTGACGATGTGCTTGAAAGTTTAAGGGCGCAGCTTGCAGAGGCTAAAAAAACTTATGATTCGCTTGAAGAAGAAAAAAAGAATTTTAAGACGACTCACCAAGAAATTTTGAGGCATTTATTGGCTACTTATTCTGTCGGAAGCCAGATTCTTGATGTGCAGAATGCGCTTGAATCAACGAATCTTGTTTACAGGCTCACAGGTTGGTTCCCGGAAGCTGATACTCATTCGATGATGACAGAATTTGATAAGCTTACGGAAGGCAGAATTGCAATTCGTGTTTATCAGCCTCACGAAATTCCAGCTGTTCTTTCTGGACACGAGAAAGTTCCTGTAAAACTTTCGCACGGAAAAGTCGTTTCGGCTTTTGAGAGAATGATTTTTAGCTACGGTTCGCCTTTGTACGGTTCAATTGACCCGACTCCGTTTGTAGCAGTTTTCTTTACGGTTCTTTTCGGAATCATGTTCGGAGATTTGGGGCAGGGACTTGTATTCCTTCTTATGGGCATTTTGATGGCAAAGAAAGTTTTAAAACTTGGCGGCTGGAACAAGTTTGCTCCGATTTTTATTTGTATCGGTATTTCAAGTTCGATAATGGGATTCTTGGAAGGCGAGTTTTTTGCTAATACGAAAGTGCTGGTTCCGGTGTCTGCGGCTATAAAATCCGCTCTTGGTGTCACGGATCCTCATGAACTTGCAGAGCCATTGTTCAGCCTTGAATTTTGGGCTGCAAAAAATCCTATTGTTCCGATTTTCTTGATTTTTGGAATTACGATTGGATTGGGCTTTGTAATCAACTCGATTGGTTTGATAATAAATTTCTTCAATAAATTGGCGCAACAAAAATACGGCAGTGCTTTTTTTGGAAAGACTGGACTTGCTGGTGCCTTATTTTTCTGGTATGTCATTTTCTTTGCTGTAAGGATTGCTGCTTTTGGTCACTCACCACAAGTTTATGACTGGATTATCATAGGCGTTACGCTTTTCTTCTCTGCTTTTGCGGAACCTTTTGAAAGGCTTGCTGACGGTCACCATCCTGCAATTGAGAACGGGTTGGGGTCTTTAATTATTGGTGGTGTCGTTGAATTAATAGAAGTAATTTCAACTTATCTTTCAAATTCGATAAGCTTTGTTCGTGTCGGGGCATTTGCTTTGGCACATGCGGTTTTGGGCTATATCATTTCTTCAATGGTTGAACTTGCTCCTGGCGCCGCAGGAATAATAATATCTATAATTGGAAATTCTATTGTTATTGTTCTCGAAGGAATGATTGTTGCTATTCAGGTAATTCGACTTCAATACTATGAATTTTTCTCTAAATTCTTCAATGAAACGGGACGTGAATTTAAGCCGTTTACGTTTAAATATAAAAACTAGGTTGAGGTGTTTTTATGAACAAGAAAATTTTGGTAATTGTAGCTGCATTGCTCTCTCTTTGTGTTACAGGTCTTTTTGCTGAGAAAGTGATTGCCACAGTTGGAAATTCTGATTCTCAGAATGTTGAGGCTGTAGCTCCAGCTGGTAATGCTGAATCTGCAGAGGCTGACTCAAAGACAGATTCTAATGCTGTTAAATACATTGCTGCTGCACTTGCTGTTGGTCTTGCTTGTATTGCCGGTGGTCTTGCCGTTGGAAAAATCGGTTCTGCCGCTATGGGTGCTATGAGTGAGAACGCCGAGCTTTCTGGAAAGGCTTTGCCATTCGTAGGTCTTGCAGAAGGTATTTGTCTTTGGGGATTCCTTGTTGCCCTTTTGATTATTATTTTGTAATCGTTCAATAATTATATACAGGATAAAACTTTGGAATACTTTGTAATTGGTGAAAGAGAACTTGTTCTTGCTTTTAAATTGGTAGGTGTTGACGGTTGTGTTGCCGTTAACCGTACTGAAGCTTTGGAGTCTTTTAACAGGATTACAGGCAACGGGGGCGTGGAAGCTGTTCCTGTTGATGAACGCCCAAAAGTTCTTATTCTTACGGAGGATGTTTCGGTAATGCTTGAAAGCGAATTGCTTGATTGGCAAAAAAAAGCCCAATATCCTCTGATTGTTGAAATTCCTGGTCTTCATGGTCATCTTGAGGGAAGAAAGTCCCTTACAGATTCGATTCGTGAAGCCGTGGGAATTAGCGTCTGATTTTTTAATCGGGCTGTATTGTTATTGAGTCTGCTTGAATGATTTTTTTGTTCGCTTTTAAGCTTTTGCAGGCTCAAGTTATAAAAACTTAAAATTTAGAGATTAACTATTATGGAAGAACTTAGATCTACTGAGATTCTCGATAAAGAAATCGAAGCTGATGCACGAAAAAAGGCTGAGAAAATCCTAAAAAACGCTGACAATGAATGCGAAAGAATTCTTGCCGACGTAAAAAATCGTGTGAATGAGGCGTCGAAACAGAAGTCTTCTCTTTATAAGTCAAAAATCGATCAATTTGAGAAAAACGTAGATGCGTCTCTTCCTCTCGAAAAGGAACGATTTTTAGTAAAGTTCTATGCGGATTCTGTTTCCTCAGCTTTGAACGACTATCTGAAAAAAATCGGTCTTGAAAAAAGGCTTTCTTTGCTTGAAAAATCAATTGAAAAGAAATCTGAGATTTTGGATAAGTCTAAAAAATTTACGGCTTATGTTTTTGGAATTTCTTTGGAGAGCGCCAAAACTCTTTTGAGCAAGAAAAACATTGATACTGATTCTGTGGTGGAAGTTACTTTTGAAAAGTCTGGTGAAGAATTTACAGCCGGTAATGACTTCCATGAGGGAATTATTCTTGAAAGTGATGATAAAGTTATGCGAATTCGCCTGACGATTGACCAGGTGATTCGTGAACTTGAAGATAAATACAGCAATGAGCTTGCCTCAGCATTGTTTGGAGGAAAGTTGCCAGAATGAGTTCAGTAAATTCAAATAAAACTGTTGAAGGTAAAATTACCAGAATCAGTGGACCTATCGTTTATGCGGAGGGACTTGAGTCTTGCGGTCTTTACGATGTTGTTGATGTTGGTGAAAAACGAATTATTGGCGAGATAATCAGGCAGAATGCTGGAAATGCCACAATTCAGGTTTACGAAGACGATACTGGAATGAAGATTGGCGAAAAAGTTGTTTCTAACGGTCGCCCGCTTTCTCTTCGTCTTGGTCCTGGGCTTGTAGGGACTATTTATGATGGAATTCAGCGTCCATTGGAAGCAATGTACAAGAATTCTGGTGCGTTCCTGATTCCTGGTGAGCGCACGGAGCCTATTGATATTTCTAAAAAATGGAAATTTGATGTTTGTGAAGGAATTTCTGAAGGATGTTCTATAAAGCCTGGTATGGTTCTTGGAACAGTTCAGGAAACTGCGTCTATTCTTCATAAAATAATGGTGCCACCACAGATAAAAGGTAAAAAACTCAAGACTTTTTATGGAGCTGGTGAGTACACCGTTGATGAGGTGATTGGTTTTACAGACCTTGATGAGGAAATTAAGCTTTCTCATTATTGGCCGCTCCGAAAACCTCGTCCGTTTGCTCAGAAACTTACTGTGAGCGAGCCTTTGGTTACTGGACAGCGTGTAATCGACGTTTTCTTTCCGCTTTCGAAGGGCGGGACGGCGGCGATTCCTGGCGGATTCGGTACTGGAAAGACTATGACTCAGCACGCGATTGCAAAATGGTGCGACGCTGATTTGATTGTCTACATTGGTTGCGGAGAGCGCGGAAATGAGATGACTGACGTTTTGACAGAATTTCCGACGTTGATCGACCCTCGAACTGGACGTTCGTTAATGGAGCGAACGATTCTTATTGCGAACACTTCGAACATGCCAGTTGCGGCTCGTGAGGTTTCTCTTTACTCTGGAATCACTTTGGCGGAATATTACCGCGATATGGGAATGCATGTTGCGATTATGGCGGATTCAACTTCCCGTTGGGCGGAGGCTTTGCGAGAGCTTTCTGGTCGAATGGAAGAAATGCCTGCCGAAGAAGGATTCCCGGCTTACTTGCCGACCCGGCTTGCAGAATTTTATGAGCGGGCAGGGCGCGTAACTTCGCTTTGCGGGCAGAAAGGTTCTGTCAGTGTTATTGGTGCGGTTTCGCCACCAGGCGGTGACTTTTCTGAACCTGTTACCCAGCATACAAAGCGTTTTATCCGATGCTTCTGGGCTTTGGACAGAGAACTTGCGAATGCAAGACATTATCCTGCTATTGGTTGGATTGACAGCTATTCTGAATATGCGGATGAGATTCGTGAATGGTGGGATCGGCTTGATCCTCGATGGGCTGAGATAAGACTTTCTGCGTTGGAGTTGCTCAAAAATGAACAGCGTCTTTTGCAGATTGTACGTTTGGTTGGTCCGGACGCAATTCCTGATGACAGACGGATCGTTCTTGTCGTTGCGGAGATGATTAAAAACGGATTCTTACAGCAGAATGCTTTTGATGCGGTTGACGTTTATTCTGTTCCTGAAAAGCAGATTCAGATACTTTTGTTGATTATGAACTTTTATAAGCGCGGGCTTGCGGTTATAAAAGCTGGTGCTCCTCTTTCTAAGGTTGCGACGTTGCCTGTAAAAGACGAGATTGTTCGATTAAAGTCTTCTGTTCCGAATGACAAGCTAGAAATGATTGGCGAAGTTCAGAACCGACTTGACGAACAGATGAGCAATCTTGAGAGGTTGTACAAGTCGGCTTAATTTTGGTTGACTTATTCGGGGGCGTTGCGGGGGTGTCCCCCGCAGAGAGGGTAGCGGACAAGACAACGAAGTTGGCTTGGGAGCGAGGGAGAGACTTCTCCCTCCTGCATTTTTGATTTTAATGGACTTTCGCTCTTGCAAAGGATGTGTGAATGAAAGGTGTTGAATATAAAGGTTTGTCTTCGGTTGACGGTCCGATTATTGTAGTAAAACGACACGAGAATATTTTTTACAATGAAATTGTTTATGTTCGTGACCGTTTTGGCGAGAAAAAAACTGGTCGTGTAATCGATTTGAATAACGACACGGCGATTGTTCAAATTTTTGGTTCTACGACGGGACTTGATTTGAATGAGTCTACTGTTGAATTTCTTGAGGTTCCGATGGAACTTCGTGTAGGCGAAGGGCTTCTCGGGCGAATTTTCAATGGTCTTGGAGAGCCGATTGACGGGCTTCCACCGATTGTTTCGAGCAAAAAAATTGACGTTAACGGAATGCCGATAAACCCGTTTGCCCGCGTTTATCCGAGGGATTTTATTCAGACGGGAATTTCTTCGATTGACGGAATGAACACGCTGATTCGTGGTCAGAAACTTCCGATTTTTTCTGGAAACGGTCTTCCGCATAATAAGTTGGCGGCGCAAATTATTCGTCAGGCAAAAATTTTGAATTCTGATGAGCAGTTCGTAATGGTTTTTGCAGGCATGGGTATTAAGTATGACCAAGCTCAGTTCTTCGTAAAATCATTCGAGGAATCTGGTGTTCTTTCTAAGGTTGTAATGTTCCAGAGTCTTGCGGACGCGCCTTCGATTGAGCGAATTATTACTCCTCGTTGTGCTCTTACGGCGGCTGAGTATTTGGCTTACGAAAAAAATATGCACGTTCTTGTCGTAATGACCGACATGACGAATTATTGCGAGGCTTTGCGCGAGATTTCTACTACGCGCGGCGAAGTTCCTGGACGAAAGGGATATCCTGGTTATTTGTATTCGAACCTTGCAGAATTGTATGAGCGTGCTGGAAAAATAAAGGGCGCGACAGGTTCTATAACTCAGATTCCTATTCTTTCGATGCCGAACGATGATATTTCGCATCCGATTCCAGACTTGACTGGTTATATTACGGAGGGGCAGATTGTTCTTGACCGCGAGCTTAGCCAAAAGGGCGTTTATCCGCCTGTATCTGGACTTCCGAGCCTTAGTCGCTTGATGAAGGATGGTATTGGTGCTGGCATGACCCGCGAAGACCATGCTGCCGTTTCTGCCCAGCTTTTTGCGGCTTACTCAAAAGTAAAGTCAATTCGAAATCTTGCGGCGATTATCGGCGAGGAAGAGCTTGGTGCGGAAGATAAAATGTACATGAAATTCGGCGATGCGCTTGAATCTCAGTTCTTTACTCAGGGTGAGTACGAAAACCGTTCGATTGAAGAGACTCTTGATCTTGGATGGAAACTTTTGAAGCTTCTTCCTGAGAATGAGTTGTACCGAATCAAACCTGAGCTTATTGCTAAGTACATGCCGAAATAAAATCGATTTGGGGTTAGAATCTGCTTATGGCAAAGTTGAACATTGCTCCTACAAAATCAAATCTTCTCGCGGTAAAAGAGCAGCTTGCTGTTGCGGTTGACGGTTACGATCTTCTTGAGCAGAAGCGAGAGATTCTTGTAATGGAGCTTATGCACATGATTGAGAAGGTTAGGCTTCTTGAGGTTGAAATTGAAAAGACCATCAATTCAGCTTATCCTGCTCTCAAAAATATGTTGCTCACTGTCGGTGGTGACCGTGTTGAGCATATTGCCCATTCGATAAAATATGATTTTAAAATGAAAGAAAAGTCGCTTACGGCTGGCGGAATGAGCTTTAAGTCGATTGAGGTTCAAATTCCTAAGCAGCAACTTTTCTATTCATATCTCGGAACTTTTGCGAATTCCGACAAAGTTACTGTGGAATTCTTTAAGCTTTTGAGTTTGCTTACGGAACTTGCTTCTATAAGGACTGTCGTTTGGCGGCTTGCAGGCGAGGTTAAGAAAACTCAAAGACGCGTTAATGCTCTCGACAAAATGATTATCCCTCAAAACAGGGAGACTAAGAATTACATAGAGAGCGTTCTTGAGGAGCGTGACCGAGAGAATGTGTTCGTCTTAAAATCTTTGAAAAACCGAAAGAGTAAGTGATAGAGTTTTGTTGGGCGTGGTTGTTTTGCTTCGCCTGGCAGAGTTTTTATAAGGGAGCATCGAAAAACTTCACTTTTTCTAGGTGCCCATAAATTTATCCTAAGTAAAAATGTTTGGGAGGTGGCGTGTGATTAAACCTCTTTTGGAAAGAATTCTTGTTGCAGTGAATGGTTCTGAGCAATCTATGCGGGCGGCGATGTACGCGATAATGCTTGCTAAGCAATATAATTGCATGTTGAAGGCTATATATGTCGTTGACACAGCAACTCTAAAGCAGCTTACGATGAGTAAATTTTTCGTTGCCGAGGAAAGCGAGCGTTATGAGAAGAGTCTTAATTCCGAGGGAAATCGCTATCTTTCGCATGTTTGCCAGCTTGCCGAAAAAAAAGGCGTGCTTATGGAGACTGAACTGAAAAAAGGTGCGGTTTGGTCCCAGATTATAAGTGCGGCCGATGAGTACGAAGCGAATGTTATTGTTCTTGGTGGAAAAAAGTCTGATTCCGGTTCGTTCCGTTCATCTTTTAGACATGACAAGCTTTCTGCAACGAATAGCGAAATTGTCGCAAATTCAAATTGCAATGTTTTGATTGTTCATCAAGACAAAATTGAAAAAATGTTCGAACTTCTGTAACATTTTTTGCGACTGAAAAATTTTGGTGATGATGGAAATAGAGAACTCAACATTAGACCTTATAATAGAAACGCTTCATGCGGTTGTAAAAAATGACACGCTTGAAATTTTACAAAAAAGAAAATAAAAAAAGTCTCATTGCGTTTGTAAAGGAGTTTGTTCCTTACGACAATGTGGCTCTTGCCTTGCTTTTAAAGCTTATAAACGAAGGAATACTTGAACAATTTTGCTTTTATAAGGAAACTGTGACAGAGGATTTTTTGAATACTGTCGCAAAATCTCAGCGAAAAATCCGGAAGAAGATTTCTTCATCAACTGAAGTGCAAGATTTGATTTTCTGGCGGATTTCTGATTTTTTTGAGGAAAACTTAAAAAACAGCTCGCAGCAGATTCTTAATCAAATGAAAAAGTCTGAGCGAACTTATCTTCTTATAAATGGAGAGAAAACTTATTTTGCCGGACGAATTGTAATTGGCAGATGCTCCGATTGCGATGTCGTGATAAAAAATTCGACTGTCAGCCGGCATCATGCACTCATTCAGCAATCTGGTGAATTTTTTTTGTTGCATGATTTGCACAGCAAAAATCGTACTGTTTTGAACAGACAGGTTTTGTCGCCGAATCGTTATGTTTCGTTGAATTCTGGAGATTCGATCCGTCTTGGCGACGTTACAATCTATTTTGTACAGGATGGCGAGTAAGCTTTTCTCGTCGTTCAAAGGTGAATGATTAATGGAAGATCCATATAAAGTTCTTGGGGTGCGTCCCGATTCTACGGCGGCGGAAATTAAGCGGGCTTACCGTCTGAAGGCAAAACTTTTGCATCCAGACGTGTCCAATGCCGAATCCACTGAAAAATTCAGGGAGCTTGTGCGTGCATACGAAATCCTTTCTGACGCAAAGCAGCGTTCTATTTTTGATGAGTCGTTTTTTATACGTCGTGGTTCAAAAGCTTACCGTTCCACTTCATCTTTCGATTATCGAAAGTGGCTTGAGACTCGCACTGATGAAGAAAGTCGTTCCAAGCTGATTTTTTTTGATTTGATGCACAATCGCGAGGACGATGCCGTAAGTGAATTCAAAAAAATGAGTATGAATCATGCCGGGTTCCGTCTTGCGAGATGGTTTACCCGCGAGGATTTTATGGATTATGGTTTTATCCTTGCCGAAGAGCTGGTTTTTAGGCAGGAATACTACGATGCCTTCGTGCTTTTGGAGCAGATAATTCGCATGGAATACAGTTATTCGTATTTTAGGCATTTCTTTCCTGAAGTTCTTGATTTGGCACGGCTTGTCCTTAAAAATCATCTTGAGGGCAAAGTTGACGACGAACTTGCGCTTGATTCTTGGGAGCGTGCGCTGGAGCTTGGGTTCGGAAATTCTGACGACGCGATTTTTCTTCAGAAGATGGCTGCGGCATACCGGCGTCTTGGGGACGAAAGAACTGCGCGAATTTGCGAAGAGGAATCGGCTCGTTTAAAGTGATTTGTATAAATCTTGTAAAAGTTCTATCATCTTTTAGAAACAGTAAATAATTTTCCTTGGAGATATAAAGATGATTCGTTTAAAGAATGAAAAAGAAATTGATGGAATCAGAAAATCTTGCCATGCACTTGCGGATTTGTTCAGGTTTGTAATTCCGCAGGTAAAAGTTGGAATGAGCACAAAAGAGATTGATGACCTTTGTTTAAAATTTATGAAGAGCGTCGGCGGTACACCTGCATGGTATAGAGAAGATTTTCCGGGTGCTGCTTGCATTAGCATCAATAATGAAGTGATTCATGGTATTCCTTCAAAAAAAAGAATTATTCACGACGGGGATATCGTATCGCTTGATATCGGTATCGACCTTGACGGATACATTTCAGACTCAACTCATACCGTAATGGTAGGAAATGTAAAGCCTGAAATCCGAAAACTCGTAAAAGCGACACGCGAGAGCCTTGTTGCAGGAATCGAAGCCTGTGTTGCAGGAAAAAGGATTCGTGACATTTCGAATGCTGTGAACAATGTTGCGAATGTAAAATATGGTTACGGCGTTGTTTACGATTACTGTGGTCATGGAGTTGGTCTTGACGTTCACGAAGACCCTAGCGTTCCGAATGCACCTTGCAGCGGTCCGAATCCACGTCTTCAGCCTGGAATGGTCCTTGCAATCGAACCGATGATAAATCTTGGCGTGCCTGACGTAGAACTTGCAAAAGACGGTTGGACTGTTCTTACGGCCGATGGAAAGCCTAGTTGCCACGAGGAACACACTGTAGCGATTTTTGAAGACCACACGGAAGTGCTTACGCAGTGCGACGGACTTCCTGACTGGGCATAGAGTCTCTAGGCCGTTTGGGGCAATTTGCCTCCATAAAATAAGACTTTTCTTATAATCAGATTTTCGTGTAACTAAATGAATTCCAGTTGTTTTTTTTAGTGTAATTCAAAACAATTAGAATCGTTCAAATTTGACGAAAATCTTTTATTTTTGTAGATTTCTTGTAGATTTCTTAAAGATAAAATGGAGGCATTATTATATATGAAAAAATGGACTAAACGTGTTTTAGGAGCAGCCGCTGCCGGTGCTCTTGCTTTTACTTTTGTTTCGCTTTCTTGTGCCCGTGTCGAAGTTCGGGGCACTGCTGATACAGCTTTTGCGGAGACGGTGGATTCTTCAAAACAGACACCTGCCGTTTCGATTCCGCGGGAAGCTCTGAGTGTTGTTGAAGCTTTGCAGACTTCATTCAGGTCTATAAGTACGGGAGTTCTTCCTTCTGTTGTCGAAATTGATGTTACCGAGAAAACTACTGTTACGACAGCTACACCATTTGATGATTTTCCGTTCTGGTTTTTCGGAAATCCGAACCAGGATGATTCAAGCAGAAATAAAGGGCGTACAAGGGAACGCGTTCAGCAGGGGCTTGGTTCTGGTGTAATCGTAAGACGAACTGGAAATACAGTTTATGTTCTTACAAATAATCACGTTGCCGGCAAGGCGACTGACATCAAAGTAAAGTTGAATGACGGTCAGGAATTTGACGGAAAATTAGTTGGTGCTGATGAGCGACAGGATATTGCTCTTGTTTCTTTTGAGGCTAAATCTGATTCAACTATCATTGTTGCCACACTCGGTGACAGTGACAAAGTTCAGACAGGTGATATTTGTCTTGCGATGGGTGCGCCTCTTGGCTACAGTCAGTCTGTAACTCAGGGAATCGTAAGTGCTACAGGCCGAAGCGGAACTCAGATTGGAAACATGAATGATTTTATTCAGACTGACGCCGCGATTAATCAGGGAAATTCTGGCGGTCCGCTCGTGAATATTTATGGCGAAGTAATCGGAATCAATACATGGATTGCGTCATCTTCTGGCGGTAGTGTTGGTCTTGGTTTTGCAATGCCGATTAACAGTGTTAAAAAGGCAATCGATGATTTTATTTCGAAAGGAAAGATTACTTATGGTTGGCTCGGAATCTCCTTGCTTGAACTTCCTGAGTCACATCTCGAAGAGCTTGGCCTAAAAAATCAGAAAGGTGCTTTTGCTTCGCAAGTGTTCATGGATTCACCTGCTGCGAAAGGTGGAATGCAGGCCGGAGACTTCATTATCGAATTGAACGGAAAGACTATAAAAGGTCAGTCTGAACTTATGCGCGAGGTTGGTTACCTTCCTGCAAACAAAGATGCCGTATTTAAGGTGATTCGCGCAGGAAAAACTTTGACGCTCACCGTAAAAATCGAGGAACGCGGAGAAAAATCTGGTGCTGACAATTCAAAACTTTGGCCAGGATTCATGGTTTCTCCTTTGACCGATGAGATTAAAAAGGAACTTGAAATTACGGACAGCAACGTAAAAGGTGTGGCTGTTTCAAACGTAATGGAAAAATCTCCTGCAGCCGCTTTGCGAATTCAGAACGGTGATGTTATTACTGCTGTTAACGACAAAAAAGTAAGAAACTTAAAAGAATTCTATGAAGCTCTTGATTTGACAAATACAAAAGAAATTTGGTTTGACGTTTACAACGGCGGCCACACAATATCAACAGGACATTATAAGCTCAATTAGCCTTGTAAACTTGGGCTTATAATTAACATAGAAATATCTAAAAAATGTTTTCTTCATACGTCTGAATCTGAAAAGATTCTAGAAACTCCTTTTTTGACCAGTCAAAGTTTTTGGCTGGTCAATTTTTTTACAGTTGATATTATTTTGAAAGAATTTTTGTGTGTCCGTTGACTAAATAGTCTGAAATTTGATAATATTTACTACTCAAATTTATATTTTTAGTCGTTAGAGTTCCCGTTACACTTTGCGGCGGTTAAGAGGTTTAAGATGTACGCACTTTTTGAATACAAAGGCAAACAGTACAAAGCTGAAAAAGATGCTCTTATTCAGGTTGACAAAATCGATGCTGAAAAGGGTGCATCTATCGAGATTGATTCAGTTCTTCTCGTAAGCAATGAGGGTAATGTAAAAGTAGGTGCACCATACGTAAGCGGTGCAAAAGTAAAGGTTGTTGTTGAAGACAGCATCCGTGATAGAAAAGTTCTTGTTTTCAAGTACAAGGCAAAGAAAGACTATCACAGACTTATCGGACACCGACAGGAATACACAAACGTTCGTGTTCAGGACATCATCGGCTAAAATCCTTTTTTTTGCTAAGTGATTTCAGTTACACTTACCTATGGCAAAAACGGCGTGTTGAAAAATTGTAAAGCTAACGGACATGCTGATTTTTCTAAGAAAGGATTTGATATCGTTTGTTCTGCGGTGACGGTGTTGCTAAGGACTGCGGCTCAGCTTCTTTCACATATGGAAAATGTTACTTTTATGGCTGATGCATCTTCCAGGGGGCAGCTTTTTTTTGAGATTTGCCCGAAAATTGATATTCTGGGAGATACTAAGGAATCTTTGGAGACAAAGGTTCGTTTGAAGTGCATTGCGGATTTTATTCAGAATGGTATCTGTTCCATTCAAGATGAATATCCTGAAAATGTGCGCCTAAAATTGGTAACGCTGGCAGTTGACGATTAGTTTTCTGCTGTTGCCAAAATAATATTAAACAAACTTTTAAGTTTACAAGAATTAGCGCAGCTAGAAATGTTTTACTTGTTGCGTGACTCGGAGGCATAAAATGGGACGCAGTAAAGGTGGTAGCGGCGCAAAAAACGGCCGTGATTCAAACCCAAAAAGCTTGGGCGTTAAAGTATATGCTGGACAGACTGTATCAGCAGGTTCAATCATCATTAAACAGCGTGGAACAAAAATCTTCCCTGGCGAGAATGTAGCTAGAGCAGGTGACGACGGTTTGTTTGCAACAGCAGACGGCGTTGTAAGATTCTACGAGAGAAACAATAGAAAATATGCTGGTGTAACACCGGTTGAAGCATAAGACTTCTTTTGTTGTTCTTGTTTAACTTTAATTGATGAATTAAAAACCCGGATGCAGTTTTCTGTTTCCGGGTTTTTTGTTTTTTCTTAAAATAGGAAGGATTATGAAACAATTTGCTGATGAGGCAATTATTGAGGTTACGTCTGGAAAAGGTGGAAATGGTTGTGTTTCGTTTCGCCGTGAAAAATATATTCCGATGGGCGGACCGAACGGTGGAGACGGCGGAAAAGGCGGAGATGTTGTTTTTTGCGTAAAGAGAAATCTTCGTACTCTCGCAGACCTACGTTTTAAAAGATTTTTTAAGGCGAAAAACGGTGGCGACGGAATGGGCTGGAATCGCTACGGAAAGGACGGCGAGGATATTGTAATTCCTGTTCCTCCAGGAACTGCGATTCGTGACGCAGAGACTAAAGAACTCATAAAAGATTTTACGACCGAGGATGACGGTTCTCAGTTTGTTTTTTTGAAAGGCGGAAATGGCGGTTGGGGAAACGTTCACTTTAAGTCGTCAACGAATCAGGCTCCGAGAAAGGCTAATCCTGGAAAGCCTGGTGAATATCGTAAACTTCTTCTTGAGCTGAGTATTATGGCTGATGTTGGTCTTGTTGGTTTTCCGAACGCAGGAAAATCTTCTTTGCTCGATGCATTCACTAATGCACGCCCGAAGATTGCGCCATATCCGTTTACGACAAAAATCCCGAATTTGGGAGTTCTTCGTGCCGATGCAGACAGAGACATCATCATTGCGGATATTCCTGGAATCATTGAGGGGGCTAGCGAGGGCGCAGGGCTTGGAATCAGATTTTTGAAGCATATTTCTCGCACGGCGGGGCTTTTGTTTATGATTGACTGCTCTGACGAATCTGCCATTACAGCCTACGAAACTCTTTGCGCTGAGCTTGAAGGCTTCTCTAAGGATTTGCTGGACAAACCTCACATTGTTTTGTGCAATAAGATTGACGTTGAGGGCGCACAGGAAATCGCTGAGGCGGTGAGCGAAAAAATAAAGAAAACTGAACCTGAGACTGTCGTTATTCCTGTTTCGGTTATGAACAGAATTGGAATGGATGACGTTCGCAAGGCTCTTTTGCACTTGGTTTCTTCGATGAACGGGAACGGAGACGGTACTTTTAATTCCAACGGTGAGAAAATTTCTGACGGAAGTTTCCTTACATCAAAAAAGAAGGCTTCAAGCCTGAATCCTGAGTTCCTTGCGACTCGTTCAATTGATGAAGATATGGAAGTTCAGTTTCCGGGGCAGGAAAATTGAAAATAGCGATTTTGGGCGGAAGTTTTAATCCGATTCATATTGGGCACATGGTTCTTGCGGATTCTGTTTGCACCCAACTGGGCTACGACAGGGTTCTTTTTGTGCCGACTTACAAACCGCCGCACAAAGAACTTTCGGTGAACGTGTCTTCGGACGACCGTTTTGGAATGGTTCTTGCCGCTGTAAAAAATGACGAGCGGTTCGGTGCGGAGTCCTGCGAAATTGACCGTGGCGGAGTTTCTTACACTTGGGATACGGTGTGTTTTGTTGAGGACAAATACAAACGGAATTTAACGGGAAAAATTGGCGTAATCATTGGCGAGGACTTGATTGCCGATTATCACAAATGGGAACATGCGGAGGAACTTGCGGAAAAAGCCGATTTGATTTTGGCCTGCCGGCCAAGCGAGGACGCAGATGACCCATTTTCGAACAGGGCGATTGGCGAATATGCCAAAAAAGATGATTGTGTCGTGACCCGCGAAACTTTTCCGTATCCGCACAAAATCGTGGAAAATCCTTTTTTAAAAATTTCCTCGACAGAAATTCGGCGGAAAATTGCAGAAAAAGGTGCATGGCGTTATCTTGTAACCGACGGGGTTTTTGAATATATTAAACGAAGGAATCTTTATGGCTTTACAGAATAATGATGTTGAAAATCCCCTTTTTGAACGAATCAGGGGATATGCAGAAAAAAATCTTTCGAAATCAAGATATGAACATTCTATGCGAACAGCACAGACGGCTGCGGAGCTTTGCCGTTTGTACGGGCTTCCTGATTCTTTAGGCTGGATTTCCGGAATCGCACATGATATTTGCAAGGAAATCCCGGCTGATAAAATGATTGCTCTTGCGAAACGCGACGGAAACGTCATTTCGCAATTGGAACTGGATAAGCCTGCGCTTCTGCACGGGCGGGCCGCTGCCATAAAAGTTCAGGATGAATTCGGTATTTCTGACAAAAATATAATCGACGCGATTGCGAACCACACTTTGGGAGCCGTCGGTTTGTGCGATTTGGGGAAAATTTTATTCGTGGCGGATAAAATCGAGCCAGGAAGACCTCAATCAACGGAAGAATATAGAAAGAATCTGTATTCAAAGTCCCTTAACGGAATCACGCTTGCTGTGTTGGACGAAAATATTGAATATTTAAAAAGCAAAGGAAAGACAGCTGCGCCTGTTTCGATTGAGTTTGCGGAGCAACTGAGGAATTTGTGATGAAGCATCGAAGATTTGGCAGAAATAACGGTTTTGTTGTTCTTTTTTTTATGATTGCGTTGCTTGTGACTGTAACGGTTGTCATTGCGGTCCGTATGCGTGTTGATAAAGTTGAAGTCAATATGCGCGGTGACAGCGTAATTAAAACGCTTTTCGTCATGGAAGGCGAGGACGAGGTTCTTTTTACCGACCTTTTTATTTTTTATCCGCAGTCCCGAAAAGGCGCGCTCATAAACATTCGTGGCGATATTGGCGCGATTTTTAAGAGTCTTGGTCGAGTTGACCGAATTGATACGATTTATAAAGAAAAAGGAATCGATGTTTACAAAAGTGAGATTGAAAATCTTGTCGGTCAGTCAATTCCGTTTTATGTCGTTCTGAAAATGAAAAATTTCGGTGAGCTTACGGATATGCTTAGCGGCCTGGACGTTTTTATTCCGACGCCGGTTGATGTTCAGCTTGACGGACATGACGAGCGTTGGCTTTTGCCGAACGGAAACGTGACTCTTGACGGAGAAAAAATTCGGACTTACCTTACGTACAGGCAGTCGAGCGATGAGTCCGAGGTTGACATTAACGAGCGTCGTCAAAAAGTCATGGTCGCTCTGCTTACGGCAATCGGAAAAAAAAGCAGTATGCTTGCTGACAAAAAGTCTTTCGAGCTTGTGAGCCAGCGAATGGAATCTAATCTTGAGCTGAATGATTTTTATAATTATATTTCGGTAATTTCGACTCTTGATTCTGAAAAGCTCAAGCCACAGTCGATTTTGGGTTCTGCCCGAACAATCGGAAATCAGACTTTGTGGTTCCCGCTGTATGATGGTCAGATTGTAAAAGATATCGTGAACCAGGCGGCGAACAGACTTATTTCGCTCGAAGGTGCTGGCGAAAACCGAGTTTACGCGTTGAACGTTCTTAACGGAACTTCGAATCAGGGACTTGCAAGCCGTACGGCGACGCTCTTCCGCTCCGCAGGTTATGATATTGTAAATACAAAAAATGCCCGAAAATCCTCTTCCGAGGATTCTGAGTATGAAAATACGCTTATCATCGATCACATCGGTGATGCCGAAGCTGCAAAGAATCTTGGTGATTTTATTAATTGCAAAAATATTGTTGATGAAAATGATGAGCAGGCATTTGACTACGTTAGCAATGATTCGACCGTAGATTTTACGGTTATTCTTGGAAAAGATTTTACCGGGCGAATCGTTCGTTAAAATTTCGGCGCTCGAAGATGTTTTGAGTTGCCTTGTATTTGTTGATATGATTTATTTGGAGGATAAATTATGAGTGATTCTATTGAAAATAAAGTTGAAAAAACAGCTAAAGAAAAGGCTTTGGAAATCGCACAGATTCTTGAAGACGGAAAAGGCGAGGACGTAAGAGTTATAGACGTTTCAGAGCTTAACAGCTGGACGGATTTCTTTGTAATCTGCACGATTCACAGTTCTGCGCATTGGCAAGGTCTTGCAAAGCAAATAAAAGATTATGTAAAAGATTCTGACATGCAGATTCATGTGACACACAGAAAAAGTCCTGACGGCGATGATTGGAACCTGATTGATATCGGTTCTGTAGTTGTTCACCTTATGTCAAAAGATGCACGTGAATTCTATGAACTTGAGAAACTTTGGCACGCTGGAAAAGTTTTAAAGTAATTTGAGATGATTTTGAATCAATTTTAAGAATAAAAAAAACGGTGACCGAAAAAT
>NZ_JPUF01000059.1 GCF_014737315.1 Treponema zioleckii
AGCGGTTGAAAAAGATTTGTCTAAGCGGGAAGATTATAAAAAATCTGCTGAACAGGACAGAAAAAAGTTGGAGTCGCTCGGTGAACAGGTTGTCGTAAAAAATTCTGAGTATGATAACTTAGCTTTGTATCAGAAATTGCTGGAACATCTTTCGAATTATGCAACGTCTTATAACAACTGATGAAGTAAGCTGTGTGAATGCGGTATGGGGGGCTAGAAGAAGTTTTCTTTCAATGCACTATTTGTGGGATGTAACGTATTCTTGTGTATAAGAATTTGAAAGTGAATTGTGTGTCTCCTGTTTTTCGATGAATGAAGTGGCGTTTACGACGGGGAGGCAGGGCAGCTGTTTTCTCTTGGCTTGGATGACTCTTTTGCGGGCAAAATGATTGCGGGTGTATTAAATCCTAAAAACTGGGAAGCGAACAGAGAACCTGAAAATCATTGGGAAAATGAGACCTATGACTCAAATATAACACGGGAACAATATGAGAGTTCTTGGTATTTGCAGAGAAAAATGAGCTGGGAAGAAGTCCAGAAATATTTCAAGGAGAATCCAAACGGAATCTTATATAGACCAGCGGACGTATTTTCTTTTTACAAGAAAGAAAGCAAAAAGGATATCGTAGATCCAAATGCCTGTAATTTAGCTTTGGTTCCTCTAACATCGATTAAACTAAGCATTGCGGGCTTATTTTCAGCAGGTGTTGACTATGTGTTCCAAGTCGGTAAAAATTTTATACACGGTAAAGACGGAACGGATGCATTGTCGGATGTCAATGTAGGTGAAATTGGAAGTTCATATGTGTCCGGTGGTTTAAGTGCCCCGTTGTTTAATAAGGGGAATAAACTTGTAGGTTTCTTCCAGAATAAAATCGTGCGAAAAATTGTCCAACTTGGTACTAATGCAACTATATCTGCAGCGGCGAGCGTTCTTGGAACAATTGAAGAGAATTTGATAAATGGAGATTCTCCTTTTGAAAATGTAGAGAAGAATGCAATAGTATCGGGAATATCTGGTGGTATTGTGTCTGCATTATCAAAAACGCCGCCGATGACTGTGAAAGTCCCAGATTGAGAAATTGTCAAATGTTGTGGATGAAATTTCTGAGATTTGTTAGTGCAATCTGTAAAATTCCATCTACAAAAGTTCTGTCATCTTTGACCAACTAAGGGAATACTGAGGTTCAAAAAATAAATCGTCTGGTAAAATCAATGCTGATAATCTATTGACTAAAAATTACTAGATTATTAGCATTGCACCATGAAATTTGCGTTATCTGCATTGGTGGTACTTTTATTGGTATTAACAGGATGCTCTAATCGTGTTCAGCAGGAATATTTAAAAATCAAAAAAGCAGAATCAGAAAATAAATCTATTCCTAATGCAATTCTTTTGTTTGACGAGTCACATCCAGATTTTTTTAATTCCAAACTTGATTTGGGCGTTTATTATCTTGTTTCTGGTAATTATCTTGAAAGTAAATATTTCTTAGAAAAAGCGGAAGTTTTGTTGCCCAGCGATGTTTCTCTAGAAGACAAGGCTTTGTTGTATGGCTCTATTTCCGCAATAAGACTTATAGAGGCTGAATTTGACGAAGCCTGGAGCTATGCAAAAAAAGCTTACGATGTGCCTAAAGCCGGCAAATACTATGGTTATATTTGTGGGCGGATTCTTGTAGCCCAAAATAAGGATGATGAAGCTCTAAGATATTTTAACGAGTGTTATGATGCAAAACTTGCTGCGATAGATGCCGAGAGTGCCAGAGCTTATATGTATCTTCTTGCAAAAACTGAAAATTTTCAAAAAGCAAAAGATATTCTTGAAATTTATATTGAGAATGGCAACTATTTTGCAGGCCTTGGAATTTTTGCAAGCAATATTTATGAAAAGTGCGGAGACATTGAAAAATCAATATACATGGCATTCCTTGATTATGAATATCAAAGTTGCTTTATGAATCTTGACGATAATAAATTCCTTTTAAATCTTGACAGGCTTGATGCTGATTTTAGGACAAAGAACATTGCCTTGAATGATGCTTCTAGAAAAGCTATAGCCCAAATAAAATCCCTTTACGGAGATTCTTCTTTGGCAAGTCCCGCTTCTGATTTTTATGTTTCTCAATACATCCTTTGCCGCGAAAAAATCCGAGGCAAAACTTTTGATATAAAGGATTATGAGACTTACATTTCGCTTGAAAAATACTTTAAGGATTTTCCGTCGTATTACTGGACTTTAAGCAATCTTGCACCTGTATTTTCTAAAGATACGGCGGCTGAGGTTGCTCGGCAGGCAGCTATAAAAATAATTCAGCTGAATCCGAATTCAATTTATGTGCCGAGGTGTCGAGAAATACTTGGGAAAAGTGAAGGTCTTGAATTAGAAGATTGCAAAAAACTTCTCTTAGTTGATGAAATCGAAAATTCACTTTTTCTTTTTATAAAAACAGATGATTCCAGTTATCTTGAAAATGTTTATGAGTTCCTCTCATTAAATGATTGCAGTTATATATACGATGGGGTTACTTTTCTAAAAAAATGCATGTCGAATGAAAAACTCCATTCAGAATTTGTTGAAAAAAAGGAAAGCTCAACAGGACGATTGAAGGACAGGCTTTCATATATTCTTGCTTAGCCAGCCCTGTGTGTTTTTAAGATTGAGTGTTTGTTTATGATAAAGAAAATTTTTGTATGCTTTATTTTTATAGGGAGTTTGTTATTTTTTTCTTGTAAAGATGGGGCTATGGCCGAAAAATTATATTTAAAAGCAAATGAGTTTTATGTGCAGCAAAATTTTGCAGCAGCGACAGAATGCATTGATAAAGCTCTAAAAGAGGATTCAGGATTTTATCAAGCACAGCTTTTAAAATCTAAAATCTGTTATTTTTCGGATGACTATGATTCCGCTGAAAAACTCCTTAATAAGCTGGTAAAAAAATATCCTCAATATTCGGAAGCGAGAATCTGGAAAATAAGAAACTGCATGGCTCAAAAGAAATATGACTATTGTGAAAAATTATTGAAAGAGGAACTTTCTTTTAATCAGACGGATTGGCGGATTTATTATTTGTATTCCATTCTTGCAAATAAGCAGGAACAAATGGATAAACGTTTAGCAATGTGCAGAAAAGCTCTTGAGGTGCTGGAGGATAGTGAGAAAGTCTATATCGAAATGTCTGATTTGTGGATTCTGCTTGGAATGCGGAGCCATGCAATAGATGCCCTTGATAAGGCTGAGGTTATTTCTTCTTCCCCTGATGACATACGGTTGCTAAAAAAATACTTAAAAGAAGGCGGCGATATAAAGTGAAAAACTTTTGTGTTATAGGACTGCTTTCGCTTTTTTTAGTCTGTATGTCTTGCAATGTAATTTCATTCGATGATGATGATGTGATAAGCGAGCCTAATGAATCTGCGGCTTGGTTTGACGGTGAAACTGTTAATTTTAAATTCTCATGTGCAGTTCAGCATTATTACGCGGAAGAAAGTGTAATGCTAAAATCTGGAAACTCCCAATATTCATTAAGTAAAAGTTGGAAAAATGAAAGGACTTTGGCAATAAAACCTGAGGAGGGTTGGGTAAAGGGTCGTATTTATCAGGCTTCTCTAAATGGAACGATGTATAAAAATTCTGGTGCGATTTTTTCTGCATATACGGTAACGACTTTTAGGTATGGGGATAAGAACTGTACGTTCAATGTTATTGATATGACGAAATCTGAGCTGGACTGTGCAACAGACTATTCATTTTCTTTTGAATTCAATAAAAAAATAAGCAAGCTCGTTTTTGAAGAATGCTTTTCTATTTCGCCTTCGGTTGAGTATAAAATTGATGTAGATGATTCTAAGCAGAAAGTTACGGTAAGTCCAAAAAATAAGTGGGCAACAAACACATTGTATTCGTGGGAAATTAGGAGTCTTAAATCAATTGATAATTGGGAATTGCAGCAGAATCTTACAAATACATTTCAGACTGCAATCGATTATGAATCCCCGGTTCTCGAAAAAATATGTCCTGTGACTGACGCTTCGGAATCTGCCATTTGGTTTGAAGAGAAAAATCTTAATGAATTACTCTCTGGGAAAATGCCTATTGGTTTTGTTTTTTCTAAAACAATGGATTTTACTTCCGTAAAAAACTCTATATCTTTCTCGCCTTCAATAAACGGTTATTTTTTGCAAGCTGATAAGGAAGGCAAGCGTTTTCTTTATGTTCCAGAAGATTTTTATGCATTAGGAAAAAAATATGTTGTAACTGTTTCGAATACTGCCAGAGATACGAATAATCTCTGCTTGTATCGGGAGGTAAAAGAAAGCTTTACTTCGACAGATAAATATCTTGAGCTAAAATCCGTAAGATTTGATGCTACAGATGTTGAGAATTGGACAGTTTCGCCAGTCGTGCACAAAATTTCTAATAACTCGATATACATAATGCTGACGTTTAGCGAATCTATAGAAGAATATAAACTTGCTTCGGTTTCTGGCAGCATATCTCTGTCTCTTTTGTTTCCCATGTCTTCAAAAAGTCCTGTTAAAACAGAAGTTTCTTGGAATAAAGATAGGAATGTGCTGACTTTAGGTTATTCAAACCTTACTGTAAAAAGTTCTGATCAGACAACCTATTATCGCTTAAAACTGCTTGGTGGCAAGTCTGGTATAAACACTGGAACAGGAATCTATTTAAAGGAAGATATATGTATAAATATTCAGCCAGAGTAGTAAAATTTATATTTTCTTTTTTGAGCCTATTCCTGATTGGCTGTGGCTCGAAACTTCTTCCCGAATTAAAAATAAATTCTGTAACTTATGATGAGAAAAAGTTTATCGTTCGCTTCTCTGGCGAGGTTGAAAAAACTTCAATCGCGAAAGCTGTGAGTTTACTCGAAGACGAGAGCAGTGTTGCTTTAACGTATGAATTTTACGGTAGCACCGTTTTTATTTTCCCTAAAACTGGTATCAGAAAAAATTATGATTATAAATTTATAATTTCTAATGCCGCTGAGGACATTGCTGGCTGTTCTCTGGAAACTAATTTTATTCACGAATTTTCGACACGTGCAGAAAAAATTAGGCCTGAGGTAATAAGTATTAGTCCTAAAAATGATGGAAAGATTATGGAAGAACTTACTGAGATAAAGATAGATTTTTCCGAAAGTATTAATCGACACACTTTTGAAGAGGCGTTTTCTGTGAGACCGAAATTTGATTTTTTTACGATTTATGAAAACGAGGATAAAACGGTTTTGATTATGCCAAAATCTACTTTGGAACCGAATAAAGAATATGTGCTATCAATAAGTAACAAGATGGAAGACTTGTGCAGAAACTCATTGGCAAGTGAGTATAAATCCGTTTTTTACTATAAGCAGGATTCTGTGGAGCCTAAGGTCTCGGTGATGTTGAAAAATGCAGATTATACAGGTGTTGTTGAAAACTCTTCGAGAATAGAATCTGTTCCTGTTGATTCTGATATTCGTATTGAATTTGATAAGCCGATGAATCTTTCAACAGCTACTTCTTATTTTTCTGTTATCCCCACAATTTTGTACACTGTCGAGAGAGACGAAAAAGATGGCCGCTATTTAATTTTAGATTTGACGAATGTGGAATGGGGCAAAGAATATCTTTTGAGAATAGAGAAAGGAATGATGGATATAGGCGGAAACTCTATAAAAGAGGATAAAGAATATACGATAGTCTTTAATAATGAAAAAAATCGGCCTGTTACTTTTTTAGAAGGGTATTTTCAAACTTCCAGTTGGACTTCATCAGAACATTCGTCGGATGATTATAAACTGATTGATGATTTAAATAATTACACAAGTTTAATTATGAAAGGGACTGATTTTACAGCTTCCGCAGAAAAAGACTGTAATCTGTATCTTGTTTTTGGCTGTTCTAAGACATCGGACGGGTTAGATATATTTTCTGTTTTGGATTCTGTTTCTATATCCGCGACGAATTCTTGTTGTTCAATTGATATAAGGAAAATGAGAATCTTAGATTCTAGTGAGTATGCGTCAGAATACATAGATACGCTTTTTACAGAGCTTGTTAATTCTGCGGATTCGAAGATTTGTGTTGTAAAAGTTACATTTCAGTTTTTGAATTCTGACAAAGAAGGTGTTGTGACAATTTCACTTGATAAAGGTATCTGCGACTCGCTGGGGAATTCAATGCTAAAAGAAAAGACGTTTGTTCTAAATAAATAAAAAAAAGATGGTATTTAAATGAAAAAATTAAATTCTTTGCTATTTTGTATTATTTTTGCTTTTCTTACATTTTCATGTGCTTCAACTTCTAGAAGTGGCTATGAAATACTTCCAGATAAAAATACTGATTACAAACTTGTTGTTCGGGACATAAAAGTTTCGATGGAAAACGTTGAGGAATCTGTTTTTTCGGACCAAATATTAAAAATGGTGCAGTCGCTAATTGCTCCTAAGAATCAGGAATGTGGTCAAGACTTGATTCTTGATGTTATTGTAAATCAAAAGTCATTTTATGAAGATATTAAGCAATATAATTCTGTTTTTATGGTTTATACCTTAAAAGAGCGTGGCGAAAAATGTGTTTTACAGAAAGGTATTTATATAAAAACATTGGAATCAATCGCATCGAGTTCTTTTCAATATAAACTTACAGCAGAAATGATGCAGGATGCGAATTCATTCTTAGAAAAAAGTGCAAACATAACAAAATGAACAAAATCTATTTTCCTCTAAAAGCAAGTCTTATATTAATTGTTTTGTTTTGCTGTTTTTTAGGACAATTACATCCTCAAATTTCTATAAAATCTTCTAGGGAAGCGGCAGATTTTGCAGTGGCAAATTCAAATATATATTCTCTGAAGCGGCTTATGCTAGAAAGTTCCTCTAAATCAGCGAGACTTTCAATTTCGGAGTTTTTGCCTAAGCTAGACTTATCATGGACAGAAGACGATTCCGTAAAAGTTGGTGGTGCTGATACTAGGGCAAAGTCTATCTCTGCCGGGGTGACACAGCTTGTTTTTGATGGAGGTAAAGCCAAGCTTGCTTATGATATGAATAAAACTGCCAGTTACTATAACCTTAAACTTTATGAATCTGAATTAAATAGGTTTCGTTCTTCTGTAATAGATTCGTACTATGAAATTTTGCAACTTCAACAGCAAGTGATGATTCAGGAGCAGCTTGAGAGCAATGCAAAAATTCAGCTTGATATTATGAAAAAGGAAACTGAATTAGGGCTTGCTCTTGAAACAGATTATTTTGAATATCTTATTTCATTCAATAAAATTCAAGATGAAACGAAACAGTATAAGCGAGAACTTAGAACTAAACTAAGAACTTTTAAAATATTAATAGGACTTGAAATAACTTCGGAAGTTATTGTAACGGATTCTGTGGAAGAGGATATGATTTTTCTTCCATGTCTTGAAGATAATATAGATTATTTATGGCAAATACTTAAAAATAATAGTCCTATTATAAAAAAATCACGAGCTGAATTTTTTTATGCAGAGAAACAGTATCTTTATTCAAATAGAATTTATATGCCAAATATTTCATTGAACGGAAACGTTGCGTTTTCAGGGACAGCATATCCGTTAAATAATCCAAATTATACTGCAAAAGTAATAATTAGTTTTCCAAGCAATTCCTTGTTTCCAATTTCTTTGCAAAATGGGTATACCATCAATCAGCATCGACTTGCAGCTGTTAATAATTCCGCGTCTGTATCTGTAATTCCGCAACCAGATTTTTTTGTAAATAAAAGAACGGAGCGTATTTCCTTAAACTCAAAACGACAGGATTTACATGATGAAGAAACGGCACTTTACGAGAGTCTTTTTGAAAAAGTCGCTATGTATGATGATTGCGTTGATACTATTGAAAGATTAAAAGATACAATTCAGCTGCAAGAAAAACGGCTTTTGGCGAATAAACTTCGGCTCGAAAAAGGTTTGTTGAAAAAAATCGAGTATTTGGAACTTTTGCAGCAATTGGCACAACAGAAAATTGCGCTTGCAAAATCTGAAATTTCAATAAAATCAATAGTCCGGGAACTAGAAATTATGTTATGTATTCCGTTTGGAGGATTGAAAACATGTCTTCAAAAATAGCTTTTGTGGTTGTTGTATGTTTTGTCTTGCTATTTCTTTCTTGTAATGAAAAGGATTCTGATTTTTTGTTAGAAACAGAGACTCCGAATGTAAAAGCTATAACAGTAGAAGAAAAACTTTTAAATGATGAACTTAATGGTTTTGGAACAATAGCTTATAAATCAAAAAATGATGTTACGGTTCAAGTTGCAGGGGTAATTACGGAGTTCAAGGTAAAAGAAGGTGATTATGTTAAAAAGGGCGATGTTTTGGCTGTTCTAAAGAACATTCAGCTTGAAATACAAAAAGAGCAGTATGAAAGTAATCTTGATTCGGCTAAAGCATCTCTTCAATTGATACGAACAGAACTTAATGAGCAAATCTTATCCATAGAGAGCAGGCTTCTTTCTATCGACAAAGCTAAATTAAACATAAAACAAAAAGAACAGGAGCTGGAGTTTCAAGAAAAGAACTATGAGAATCAAAAAATTCTGTACGAAGTTGGTGGTGTAACCGATTCATCTCTCAACCAATTAAAAATAAACCTGGATTCTTTAAAAACTGATATTGAGATGTTGAAAAAGGAACTTGAAATATTGAGTCTTGGGCTGCGTGATGAAGATTTAAGAAATAATAACATAACGCCATCTAGTGATGCAAAAATTCGAAAACAGCAAATAATAGAACTGAACTTAAAATCAAAGCGTGCTGAAATATCTCGTGCAGAATCCTCGGTAAAGGCTGCAAGCCAGCAATTAAAATCTGCAAATAAAATGCTGGAGGAGTTAAAAATAAAGGCTCCTGTTGCAGGGGTTATTGGTCAAAATTATTATGAAAATGGCGAATACATAGAAGCAAATCAAAAACTTACGACTTTGATTGATATATCAACCGTATATGCTCTCATGCACATTCAAGAACAGGATATGGTAAATTTCTCCAAAGGAACGTCTGTTTTAATAACAGTACCTTCATTAAATCAGGAGTATAAAAGTTCAATTTCAGAAATATCTCCGATAGCGGATTCTGCAAGTGGAAACTTTAGCGTAAAAGCCATGCTTACGAATACAGAGGCTGTAATAAAACCCGGAATGTTCTTAAAATGTTCAATCCAACGAAAAAATCCAAAAAGCTATCCTGTAATTTTAGAAACTTGTGCGGTTTCGGTTTCTGAAAATTCTGCAAAGGTGTTTGCGGTTGTAAATGGTTTTGCGGTTGAAAAAATTGTGAAAATAGTTGCGCTAAAAGATGGGTATATGTGGTGTGATAATTCAATAAAAGCTGGCGATATCATAATTGATAATCCATCTCCATTTTTAAAAGAAGGTCAAAAGGTTATTTTTCCGTGAGAAGTTTTATTGTGTTTTCTGTAAGGCATCCTGTCTCTGTATTGATGGTTGTTCTTGCCACTGTTTTTTGTTCATTAATAAGTACCAATATTATTCAAAGTGATTTTGTCCCAAAAATGGACGAACATTTTATATTAATTTCTTCAGATTTTTCTGGTTTAAATGCCTCTGAAATGAGAAAACTTGTGACAATTCCTATAGAAGATAGTGTTGCCTCATTAAAAGGTGTAAAAAATATTTCATCGACAACAAGGGATTCGGTATCCCTAATACTTATTGAGCTTCAGTTTGGTATTGATTCAAAAATGGCTTTATCCGAGTGCCGACAGCTTATAGACCAATGTTACGAGGTTTTGCCAACAGGAGTTTCAAAGCCTGATGTAATTATATACAATCCAACTCAAAAAGAGACTTTATCCCTGATAATAAATGTAAAAGATGGTGATTTAAAATATGCCCGCTATATTTGTGACAATGATATAAAAGGCAGGCTTCAGAGAATTCAGGGGATTGCAACTGTCGGAATTCACGGCGGTGAGAAAGAAGAGATACATGTCCTTCTCGATAAAACAAAAATCGAAAGCTTAAGACTTTCAATAGAGAATATTTCTGAAATACTTTCTTATGCGAATTTTGAATATCCTGCCGGAACCATAAAGAATGGAAACAAAGATATCTTATTTAAAACAAAAGGTCTGTTTGCAAGTGTCGATGATATTTTGAATGTTCCTATTTCTTTTCAAAATGAACAGATAATTCATCTGGGCAATATTGGAACTGTAAAAGAGGGTGTTGAAAAGAAAAAATCATTCAATATGTATAATGGGCAAGAAGTAATTTGTATTAACCTTTATAAAAAAAGTGACATATCGCCGCTTTCAGTTTCTAATGCTGTTAAAAAAGAAATAAAAAAGCTGAATGATCTTTATGGAAATAATTTAGAATTTAAAATTATTTCCGATACGAGTGAGGAACTTAAAGATTCATTTGTCCAGCTTTTTTACTCCGCAATAGTAGGAATTGTTATTACTTTGGTAATTCTTTTGATTTTTTTTAGAAGATTCAGTATTGCATTGCTTGCGGCTTCAATAATGCCGATAACAATCCTTTTTAGTATTCTGATTTTGTACCTCGCAGGAAAAACTGTTAATATTCTTTCGATTTCGGGTATTGCTATTGGACTTGGTATGGTAATTGACCCTGCGATAGTTACAATTGAAAATGTTCTAAAAAATCTAAAAATAAATAGAGTTAGTCAAAATAAGTTTGAAATTGTAATCCGTGCCACCGAAAATGTCTCTCTTTCATCGTTTGGTTCGGCAATAACAACCGTCATTGTTTTTATTCCGTTCTTTTTCTTACCAGGAATAACAGGAAAACTTTTTTCCGATATGGCTACTGCTGTTATCTCGTCAATAAGTTTTGCATGTTTTCTGTCGTTAACATTTGTTCCGTCAATTCTGACTTTATACATTAGGATTAATAAGCTCAACGACAAGGCTGAGCTTAATATTTCAAAAATTGAAAATTTTTATTCAGAAAAATTGCGCGTTGTCTTTAAGAAAAAGATTGTGATACCTTTAATTTTAGCGATATGCATTATTTGTGGTTCATTCTGTATAAAAATATTGAGCAAAGAAATACTTCCCAAGAAAAAATCAAGTTATACTGTAGCAACAGTTCTTTATAAGGATAGTATGAGTATTGAGAAGTTGTTGAATGACTCTTTGATGCTTTCTCGCGAACTGAAAAAATATAATTTTGTAACTGATATTAATATATCTGGTGGTGTTGAAAAGGATGATCTTAAAATTCTAACTAATCCTCAGTTCCGTAAAGAAATGCTTACAATAAAATGTCGTACTACGAATGAAAGAAAGTGCAAAAAACTTATCGAATCTCTTTTTTCTACCGCTGAGCATGAAATATTTTTTAATGAAAACAAAGATATTATTTCTCAACTATTTCAGGTAGATTCATCTTCAAGGATTTTAAGTGATGAAACTCCTGAAAGGCTTAATGAGAAACTTGAGCGTCTGAAAAAACAGGAGCCAGTTTCTAAAGTTGTACCTTCTAATACTGTTTATGAATATGTTTTTGTGCCAGACAGAGCTGCTTGCTCAAGATTTGGAGTGTCGGCTGTAAAAATGGCAAAATTGGCCAGGGATAATCTTGAGGGAGTTTATTCAAGCCCGCTTTATAAAAACGGGAGAGAAATTCCAGTGCTTGTAAAGTATCCTGAAAAAACAATCACAACGTCTGCAGACTTGGAAAATTCGATTGTTATTCTGAAAGATTCATATATTCCTTTCTCTTCGCTTGGGCATATTGATTATAGTAAGTCTGAGAAAATTTTTTATCGATACAATAGAAAAGATTCAAAACGGCTTGTTTTTACTGCTACTGAAAATGAACTTTCTAACAGAGAGAAAACTTTTTTGCTCTTTGGGTTAAAAAATCCGGGAAAAGAGGAGATTGAATATCTTTTTAAGGATTCTCTATTCCTTTTAGCGATAATTCTCATTCTTTTATATTGTGTAATGGGCGCGCAATTTGAATCTTTTTTAATTCCTATTCTTATTTTATTTGCAATTCCGCCAGCTTTTTCTGGTGCGTTTATGGCATTGTTTTTAACAGGTCAGTCAATCAATTTGAACAGCATTATAGCTTTAGTAGTCTTATTTGGTACGTCTGTAAATAATTCGATTTTATTGTATGAAGCTATTCTGCTCGAAAATTCGATAACGGTTGAAAATGTTATAAAAGCAAGTGTTTCAAAGTTGCGCTCAATTTTGGTTACGACGGTAACGACTGTTTTTGCCTTGATTCCGTTTACGTTTGACTTTAATGGTACGAATACGCAGAATTCAATGGCAATAGCTATTATTGGTGGACTTTCTCTTTCTTTAATAATTGTACTTTTTATTATTCCGCCCATTTTATATATGGTACTAAGAAATAAAAAATTAAAATGAAAAATTGGTTTGTAGCGAAAAAATTTGTATTTTTTGTACTCGCCTCAATTACGGCAATAATTGTTATTGGTGTTTCTAATGTTGAGATTGGAGTAAAATCCAACTCAAAACATGACGTCTTTTCAATTGAATTTGAATATTATGGAATGGACTCATCAAAAATTGAAGAACTGATAACAATACCACTTGAGCAAAAATTATTGGGACTGGAAAATCTCTTAGAGTTAACCTCGACAACGGAGTATGGAAAAAGCGTAACAACTGTATATTTTAAGAAAACAAAAAAATAAATGATATTTATTTTTCAATCAGGAATATTGTAGATACTCTTTATCTGACTTTGCCAAAAGATGTTCAAAAACCAAGAATTTATACTTCGGAAGGCACTTCTAAAAGTGTCTTAAGTATAGCCTGTAAACAAAATAACAAGCAGATTTACCTTAGGGATTTACTAGAATCTACGTTAAAAAAGAAAATTGAAGCCGTAAATGGCGTGTCAGAAGTCTTGATAACAGGTGGCTATCAAAAAGAATTATTAGTTGCTTTCAATCCTGAAAAAAGTGCCGCATCGCTTCAGAATCCAAATAATTATGCGAGTGCGATACAGGATTCAAATTCTGTATCTTTGGGCAGTGAATTTAGGCAGAAAAACAAGAATGTAGCCATTCAATTTGATACAAAGATAAAAAATATTGAAGAAATAAAAGAACTTCCCCTGATGATAGGTGAAAGTTACAGTAAATTAAAATTTCTCTCAGATATAGCTTTTACTTCAAAAGAAAATGATGAAATTGTTAGAATTGACGGAAACGAATCTATTTCGATAAATGTAAAATCTGATTCGAATGGCAATAATATTAGGATTTCTAAAGAAGTTCGCAAAATCCTAAAAGAATTCTCTGCAGGTAATATTGACTTCAAGATACTTTATGACGAGGGGGAAAAGCAATTATTTCTTATAAAGAATGTGTTGATTTCGCTTCTTGAAAGTCTTGTGTGTGTTTTTCTGATAATTCCGTTTTTTTATAAATCGCACCGCACGATTTTTTTAATTCTAACTTTGTTACTCTTTACTTGTGCATGGACTATAGGAATCCTCAGCTTTACAGGATTCTCGCTCAATCAAAACACTATTTCGGGATTGGTTATTGCTTTAGGTCTTATTGTAGATTCGGCGCTCGTAATTGCAGAAAATGCGGAGATATGTAAAAAACAAACGGAATTTATTGCGGCCCTAAAGAGATTAACACCGGCTCTTATTTTCGCAGGATTAACAACAGTTCTTGCTCTTATACCATTGTTTTTTTTAGATGTTATAGTTCCTGGTTCAAAGCAAGTTGCTATAACGATAGGAATTATGATTGCTGTTTCGTTAGTTCTTTCTATTCTTTTTGTGTCTCCATTTATATTCGTAGGGGGGGACGAAAGAAATGAGTTTTGTAAATTCAATATAAATTCATATATTAAGCGTTTTTATACACGATTCGGATTCCGTTGCTCAAGTTTTTCTGTTAAACACAAAAAACTAACAAGTGTTATTTACTTTATTCTTATCCTTTGCCCTGTGTTTATTTTTTTTGCGGCTGGTAAAAACATTTCATTTGATAATTCTAGTGATATTCTTTATTGCTCAGTTGATTATGAGAGTGAAGTTTCAAGTTCATATATTGATGGAGAACTTGAAAGATTTATAAAAAAACTTTCTTCAAATAAATTTGTAACTTTTGTAAGAACAGAAAGCCGAAAAGGGAGTGCGGATATTGAGATTGGAATAAAAGATAAATCAAAAGAAAAAATAGGCATCTTATGTCTCATCTCTTTCAGAGATGCTACCTGATGGATTCCTCTATGTTCCAGAAGTGACCTCAAAAAAGTCTGGCGCAAAGAAGGTGAAATCTTTTCAAATAGCTTTTTTAGGGGATGAATCAAAATTATGTCGTTCATATTGTGAGCAAGCTGCAAAACTTTTAAATGAAAGCCCATACTGTTCTTCTGCAGTTTTAAATTTTAAAAAGGTAGAAAAAGAATATGCTTTTGCTCCTGACAGGAGTGAATTGGTAAAAAATAATCTGTCTGTGCAAAGTGTTGCTTCAACTTTACGGTGGTTTATGTTTGGCCCTGTCGCTGATAAATGGCTTTCTGATGGAAAGGAATATGACATACGGCTGGTTGGAAAAAATCTTAGGAAAGCGAGCCTTGAGACAATAGAGAATCTTTATATACCTGTTGAAAATTCGGCAGTGAGATTATCATCATTAGGGAAAATCCAGTTAAAGGATTCAAATGGCAAAATTTACAGAAAAGATGGGCGGCGATGTGCTTATATAACTGTTGAGATTATGAATTTAAGTACAGATGAGGCAATGTCTTCTATAAAAAAATCCTTAAAATCATTGGAGTTTGAAAAGGGGTACGGATATTTATTTTCCAATGAAGTTGAAGAATTTGCTGATAATTATAAGTTGATATTTAAGATGCTAATTATAAGCATAATTGGGATATTCATGCTCCTGACATTTCTAACGGAAAATATAAAAAAATCAATGTTAATTATTTCTATAATTCCTGTTTCTTTGGTGTTCCCATTGGCAATAAAATTTATTATCTCTGTTCCATTAGAATTGGGCGATATAGTAGGCATGATTGTTCTTTCAGGAATTTCCGTAAATAACGCTATATATATTATGGAGAGTGAAAAAAATCTAGTAATATTCAAAGTTCGGGAAAAAATAAAAAGTATCTTTGTAACGTCTCTAACAACGATTGTAGGTTCTATTCCTTTATACTTCATGGCAACAGATTCATTTTCAAAAAGCCTTGCGTTCTTTATGATATTTGGAATACTTGATTCTCTATTTTCAACTGTTCTTTTATTTCCAGGTGTTGCTAGTTCAAAAAACTCTCCGGGGCATAAAGAACCGAACCATGCTCGCTGATATAAAAATCTGTTCATTTGATATGATGGAATACTTGAAATAAGGTACTAAAAATGAAAAAAAACTTTGTGGCGTTATTGCTTTTTACATGCTTAATGAGTGCATTTTTTGCGGAAGATTTTGGTGTAATTGCCCCTGAGAAAGTAGGGGCAAGTGCTGAGTTTAGGCTTCCATACAAAAATGTGAAAGGAAGATATAAATACTTTAATGAAAAAGTAAAATCCGCGCTTATCATTGATAATATTATGGTTGATGGTATTCCTCTGATTCCTGTGTATGATATACCTTATATTTCGTTCTTACCGATGAATACGACATAGAACGGATAGCTTCTTCGGAACAATTTTCATATATTACAATGTCATGGCGGAAAGATAAAAATAAAAATTGGGCTTTTCCGTACAGAGGTGATTTGTTCGTTGTTGCGTCGGGAACAGAAGTGACTGTTTGTTACAGGATTGTATATCCGTTTCCATTTGGAAATTCCGAAAAGCTTTTGCAACGAAAATTCAATAAAAAATACATTTCCCCTGGTTACTCAGCAACTATTATTTTACCAGCAATGAAATCTCAATAGTACAACAGCCTAACATCTAGCGTTTTGGTGGGCGGAATTGCGGTGGTTGAGTAGCGGAGCCTGTCGAAACACAATCACCGTAGCTGACAAGTGCTCCGCCTACCGAATACGTTTGTAAACTGCCTAATGCGACTCAAAGCCAAATAAGCGAGGTGGTCTGCGAATGTGCGAGTTGACTCTTCTCCCCTCAAAGTTGATTGTCCCCCGGATTGTATTTAAAATACTTGCATGAAAATTTTCTTTGCGGTGTGTTTTTTGTTTTTTTCGGCGGGATTGTTTGCTCTTCCGTTTTTTGGGAGCGGGGAAAAAAGGGATTCAATTTTTTTTGAGGCTATGGATTCTCCGGTTTCGATTGTTTCTTACGGAAAAAATGCCGCACGGGCGAACGGGCTTGCAAAAAATAGAATCTTGCAGATTGAGGATTTGATTTCTGTTACAAAAAATGGCAGTGACGTTTTTAGGCTCAATTCTGCGGAAAGTTTTCCCGTAAAAATTCACGGCGAAACATTACAGCTTTTTTGGTTTGCCCGCGACGTTTACAAAAAAACTTCTGGTGCGCTGAATCCTGCGATTTTTCCCGTGGTTCGGGCGTGGGGATTTACGACAGGAAAATATCGCGTTCCGAGTGACGAAGAAATTTCCGCGCTCCTTAAAAAAACGGATTTTTCAAAAGTCACTTTGGCTGGCGTTACGTCAGCTCCCGTGCCTTTTGTTGCCTCTCTTTCGATGCAAACAGGTATGATGCTTGATTTTGGCTCTCTCGGAAAAGGTTTTGCCTGCGACGAGGCTGTAAGAATCTTAAAAAAATCGGGCATAACTTCCGCGCTTTTGGATTTGGGCGGGAACATTTATGTGCTCGGAAAAAAGATTGACGGCTCTGATTGGAAAGTCGGCATAAAGAATCCGTTGGGCGAGGGCGTTGCGCTTAGCCTAAAAGTGCACGATTCGGCAGTGGTGACGAGCGGCTGTTACGAAAGATTTTTTGAAGAAGGCGGAAAACGCTACGGTCATATTTTTGACGGAAAAACCGGCCGTCCTGTGGAAAATGAACTTGCCTCGGTGACGGTGGTTTGCGAGAGCGGCTTGTACGCGGATGCGCTCAGCACGGCTCTTTTTGTAAAGGGAAGCGCCGCCGCGATTGAATTTTGGCAAGCCCACAAGGACTTTGGGCTTGCCTTGATTTTTAAGGACGGCTCAAAGTGGCTCTCTCCGGGGCTTCCGCTTCTTTCTGAGCTTTCTGTTGAACGCTAAAATTTTCTTTCGGTGCGGCGGATTTCAAATTCCTGTTTTGCGTCTTTTTTTGAAGGATTGTCCTTGCGTTTGTAAAAATCATGAAGATTTTGCTGCGCAGAAAATCCGCCTTCATTTTCTTTTGGAACCCATTTTCCGTCCGCCTGCAATTCATGGCTGTTTGTGTCGTCATCAAAAAAATTCATCAGCGTGGTTTTTATCGTCTTAAAAGCCTGCTTGTCGGTAATCGGGAACATGAGTTCCACCCGGCGGTCAAGATTTCTTGGCATCCAGTCCGCGCTGCTAAGGTAAAGCTCTTCTTCGCCGGAATTCTTAAAATAGAAAATCCTTGAGTGTTCGAGGTATCGTCCTACGATCGAAATGACTTTTATGTTTTCGCTCAAGCCTTTTACGCCCGGAACGAGCTGGCAGATTCCGCGCACGTTCAAAAGAACTTTTACGCCCGCCTGGCTTGCCCTGTAAAGCATCTGGATTATTTCTTCGTGGCCGAGGCTGTTCATTTTTGCGACGATTAGCCCAGGATTTTCTGGAGTTGAATTTTCGATTTCGCGCTCAATCATTTTTAGGAGCCGGGTTTTTAAATTTATCGGTGCCATAAAAATCGTGTTCATTGACTGCAAAATCGAATATCCGCTCACGAGGTTAAAGAACATTGTAATGTCGTTGGCGATTTCTGATTTTGAGGTAAAAAGCGAAATGTCGCTGTAAATTTTTGCGGTGTCGGCGTTGTAGTTTCCGGTGCTCAGATGCACGTACCGCTTGATTCCGTCGTTTTCTCGGCGGACGACCAGCGCGGCTTTGCTGTGCACTTTTAGGTTCACGATTCCGTAGATTACGATTACGCCCGACTTTTCGAGCTGTTTTACCCACGTAATGTTTCTCTGCTCGTCAAATCGGGCTTTTATTTCTACGAATGCGGTCACTTGCTTGCCGCTTTTTGCCGCGCGCATGAGTGCCTTGATGATTTCGGAGCGTTTGCCCGTGCGGTACAAAGTGATTTTTATTGCGAGCACCTTCGGGTCGTCTGCCGCGTCCGAGATGAATTTTATTACCGGGTCGAACGACTCATACGGAAAGTTCAGAACGATGTCGCTTTCTTTTAGGGACTTAAAAATGTTGTCTTTCGCGTTGATTTCGGTCGGATAATAGTTTTTCCAAGGATTGAAGAAAAGTTCTTTGTCCGCGCGCGAGCTTATTTCCCTAAAATCTTCGAGGTGAACCGGACCGTTGATTTTGTAAATGTCATCTTCCGAAAGTTCCTGATTTTTTGCAATCAACTCGCGGAGTTCTTCGTTTTCTTCGCCGTCGGTGCAGAGCATTCTTACCGCGAACGAAGAATCTCTTCCTGCGAGCGTTTCTTCCATTGCTTCTATGTAGTGACTTCCCGAATCTTCGTCCACGCCCGAATCCGCGTCTCGGTCAATCGAAAAAATCATTGACTTTTCTTCGTCGAATCCTGGAAAGAGTTTTGTTCCGTAGGTTAAGATTATGTCGTCCAGCGTCGTAAAGTATTTTTTTGCGGTGGTGCGCCGTGGAAAATCATCTTCATTTTCTTCATCATCATCAGAATTTGCCGACGGAAACCAGATTATTTTGTCTTCGTTCTGCGGAATTTGAATGAGCGCAAAGAGATTGTTTTTTGTAACGTCTTTTTTTTCGCCGCTGAGTTTTTGAAAATCTGAATTCAAAAAATCCGAGTGGATTCCTGGGATTTGCTTGAGCTTAAAAATTACGTTGGAATTCTTTCCCGAAATGTGCGGAAAATTGTTCGGCTCGATTCTGAGCGGAGTTAAAAGCGGAAAAATTTCGTTCTGAAAAAAATTCAGCGAGAATGCTTTTTGCTGGTCTGTAAAATCTTTTGGCTTAACATAAACCAGTCCGTGTTCCGAAAGTTCGGGGAGAATCTGATTGTTGAATTCTTCGCACTGATTTTTTATTATCTCGTGGCTTCGCTCGTTTATTTTTTTTATGATTTCGTCCGTGGTGAACCCTGAGATGTCTTTTGCGTCGTTCGTTGTTTTTGCGAGCCGTTTGAGCGAGGCTACGCGCACCTGAAAGAATTCCGCAAAGTTCGTTGAGACAATCGCGAGAAATCCCAGACGTTCGAGTAGCGGATTTGATTTTTTGCAACCTTCGTGCAGGATGCGTGCGTTGAATTCAACCCATGAAAGGTCTCTGTTAAAAAACTGCGAATATCCCATCGTTTGTCTCCTTTTTTATTATGTCATTCTGAACTTGTTTCAGAATCTTAAATTTTTGAAACTGCAAGGGAATGCCGAAACGGGTTCGGCATGACAATTTGGGGCATTTCTAAAAACTTAAAAGTTGAGTGTTTTTAGAGCCTCCATTTATTAAATTTGTTAGACCAAAATCACTTTGTAGCCGAAGACGGACTCAAATAGATTTGATTTTTCTGAAATTGCGAATTTTTCGAGAACGTTGTTGTGCGAGCCGTCCGTTCGGATTGTCATTGTTTCGGTGGAGAAAGAGATTTTAAATCCGTTGATTCTTTGCGTGTGCGAGCGGTCAAGGCTGTCGGCGATTCGCAGGATGGCTGTGAGTTTTAAAATCGTAAGGCGTGTTTCGCGCGGGAGCGTTACGAAGAACGGGTCGTCCTTCATGCTTTTTGAGCCTCTGTGCCATTTTGCGATTTGCGCTACGATTGTAATGTCGTCCTTGCTCATTCCGAAAATCTCAGAATGTTCTATTATATACTTCGAGTGCTCGTGGTGATCGCTCGGTCTGATGAAAGTGCCAATGTCGTGCAGGAGGGCTGCGATTTCCAGGAGCATTTTTGCTTTGTTGTGAAGTCCAAGCTCGTCTTTTAGCGAGTCAAAAAATTTGGAGCACATCATTCTTACGTATTTTGCGTGGTTTTCGTCGCCGTGGTACTTTCGTAAGAGATTTAGCGCGCTCGCCATAATCTGTTCGTAAAATTCCTGCTGAATGTCTGTCTGCGAGCTTGCGTTCTGCAAAGCCATTTTTTTTGAGATGATTATTCCGTCGCGAAGGTTCGTTTCTGGCACGAGAAGTGAATCCGCGTTCGTCAGGTTCAAGAAAAGTTGGTAGACGAGCAGGTTCAGGTGCAGTGACTGCGCTTCGTTTATGGAGATTTTGAATCGGGCGGTGAGTTCTTCTGCCGAATAATCCTGAATTTCGTTTAAGAATTCCGCAAAGTTTTTTCGTTCGATTTTCCAGAGAAATGCCGAAATCGGTTCTCCTGCAAAAATTGCCGCGATTTTCATGTCGTTTCCGAGTGCAAAGAATTGCTCTACTTCTTCAAGGTTCAGTTCGTTGCTCAGCGAGACTTTTGTGTTGTTTATGTACTCCGCGGCGTAGCGTTTTGCGTCTTCCATTGAGCCCATCATGAATTTTAGCTGCTGCTCGATGATAACGGTTCCGAGGCGGATGCTGTGCGCGCCCGCGATTTTGCCTTTTGTGCTGAGCATGATTTCGGTTGAGCCGCCGCCCACTTCAAGAATGATGCTGTCTTTTTCGGTAACGCTTACGTGCTGACCTTTTAGGCAGTCGTTTATGGCAAGGTACATGAGGCGGTTTTCTTCGATTCCGTCGATTACTTTTACGCGGAAGCCGGTTTTTACCATGATTCGGTCTAGCACGGAATCGCGGTTTTTGGCTTCGCGGATTGCGCTTGTGGCGACTACCGTGGTGTCTTCGGGCAGAATTTGCCAGCCCAAAAGCTGTTCCCTAAAGCGGTTCAGAATGGAAAGGCACTGGAGGAGAATTGTTCGGCTGATTGTGCCGGACGTAAAAACATCGCGACCGAGGGCTACAGGCAGTTCTGCGCGGTCAAGTATGCTGTGCGTGCCGTGATTGTCGATTTCTGCCACGAGCAATCGGATTCCTGTTGAGCCGATTTCGATTGCGGCCTCTGTTTTTGTCATTTTCCACCTCCATTTTTAAATTGTTGACGACTCTAAAAAAAAACGGTGGCTCAAAACCACCGTTTGTCAGTATCTGAATCTTAGAGCTTGTCTATTAGCATTGAACACTTTCCAGACGGAATAGGCAGAGTCTTTTTCTTTTGATCGAGGATGTTGATTGTAAAATAGTAAAGTTTTTCGCTTTCCATTTGGATTTCCCATCCGCGTGGACTTTTGTTGCTCAAAATCGTGATGAGATTTCGTTTGAGGGAAAGCTTTTCGATTCCCATAATCTCAAGGTTCGGAATAATCCAATCAACCGTTTTTCGCGGCAAGCTGATTGAAAGTCCGATTACGTTCTCAATCATCAGCGCGATTGTTGAAAGCCCGATTGTAAGCATGTAGTGCTTTTTCGGGAAGTCTTCCGACGATTTTGAAACGGCAGGGCCCTCTTTGCACGGTAAGTACGCTTCGTAAAGGTCTCCCTTGCTTCCGTCGGCTGGCGAAAGGGCTTCAAGAATGAAATATAGGTGGCGTATCGTACACTCTCGTGCCAAATCGTACCGCTGGTATTTTTCAAGTCCCTTTATGAGCATAAAGTTGAATGCAGGGTAAACGCTTCCGTGGAAGAAATCTCCGTCCTCTGTGAATTCCGGGCTGTCTGCGCTCAACGTCGGGAACGGATGGTCTGTTCCGAATGTTTTTGGATTCGAAAGATGGGCGATTAATGCGTCTGCTTTGTCGGCATTCGGAATTTCTGCAAGAAGCGGCCAGAATCCTGCGATTGTTTTTTGAGGAAGTTTCTGCTCGTCTTTGTCCAAATCATGATAGAAACCTGTTTCGCTGTCCCACATGAGCGAGTTGATTCTTGTCTTGAGACTAAAATAAGCCCTCTTGTACTGGAAGCTCAGTTCTTTGTCGTTGAGGATGTCTCCGAGAGAACTCATGTTCAGCGCGTTTATTGCCATTGCCGTGTTAAAGTCAATCGGATAGTAAGTTCCTTCGCGAGGTGAGTTGTGCATTGTAGAAGCTGTGGGAGGAGCTGAGTAAAGTCCGTTCGGCTGCTTAAAATTCGCGTCAATCCAGTTCATGTAGTTTAAGAGAACCGGCATTATGTCTTTTACGCGGCGTTTGTTGGCAGATTTGTGGTAAAGGTTGAATTCTGCCCACGCAAACAACGGCATTCCGAGTCCTTCAGGATTCGAGTCATCGACAATTTTCTCATTTGTCTTTAAATCGTACTTCCATCGGATTGCACCGTTTTCTTCTTGCTTGCTGTAGAAATAGTCGAGATTCTTTTCTGCAGTGTAGTTTTTATTTGAGTAAACAAGGAAAAAAGAAGAGAAAATCGACTCGAACTGATCGATTACAAGTTTGTCTTCGTTCGGAAAAACAAAATATCCGTCTGGAGCTATCTCGTTTGTTTTTGGGTTTACCCACGAGGACGAAAGCCAATTCCATGTTTTATCATAAATATCAACAAAATCCTGATCATAAAAATGGATTTTAGGAAAATCTTTTTTGTTCACAAAAACTCCACAGTGAAAAATTTTTCACGTAGCACTCATTATAGCATAAAAATGCAAAAATGAGCATAAGAAGTTAATTTTTTTTGTTTTTTAACGACTTTTTTAGGCGACGCTTAATTTGCCGTGTTGTAAGTGAGCCTTACTGTTTCAGTCTCGGTTTTGTGCCTTGACTTCAAGAGCAACGTTCTTGTGTTTGCAAGGTGCGTGTATCCCGAAGAATTGTATCGTTCGAAATTAGGGTCTGGTCTGTAGCTGAGACCGTAAATTTCTATTTTGTTGAATTGGCGGATTCCGTTGAAGATTACGTGATGAATTGCGCCCTGCGGGAATTTTATGTTGATTGTTCCCACAAGGTTTGACTCGGTGTAAGTTATTGAATCTGCAACCGTCCAAGCCCAAATGTTCTGTGTCCTTGAAATGACTTCAAAGTGCGGGTAATTCTTGTTCTGAACCAGAATCGGGTAAAGCTCGGCAATGAGTTTTGCGTCTGGAAGATGATAGAGCAGTGCAGAGCTTATGAGTGCCTGTCCGGCCGCAAGAATGTCGTTTGCCTGAGTCTTTTCGCCGTAATGAACGAGAGCCGCGCCTGCTTTTAATGTGAGCGAGAGCGATACCGGAGTTTCGTTTTCGTTCAGAACCAAAGATTCGTCTGTGACGGCACAATTTGTTTCGATTGTGCTTACGCATTTTTTGATTACTGGTTCGAGTGGAGCTGCCAAGCTTGAATCCATCTCTGAGAGGCGGAGATATGTCGTAAGAATTCCCACTGCCTCTGAAACGGTCGGCGTAAAGCCCGGAATCGTTGACGGAAGGGCGAGCAAATTCGTTATGTTAGGAGTTGCGCCCGTAATGTTTATGTAATCTGGCAAGTCTGACACAGAGAAAATACCGAGATTGCTTGTTATGACGGCGTTTCCGATTGAGTCTGCCATTTCCTGCGAATGCTTTATGAGAGTCGCGTTCATTGCGTTCAGATTGTTGAAGTACGGTGTTGAGAGATATGTTCTCTTGTTTCCGGTTCTGAATGATGGAGGCACGGTGTTCAGGGCTTCTGTGTAACGGTTCTGGGAAGCCATTTCGGCAATGTATGCGATTACCATTTCTTCCGTGAGGAGAGACGGATTTTTTAGCATTTCTTGCATTGAAGTGATTACTTTTTCTCTGAAAGTCTTTATGCAAGTGTCGTAAGTTTGTTTTTGGGCAACAGTCATGTCTGGCGACAGTGAAGCGAAAGTGAACGTTGTCGTCGGGTCGTAGATTGCGAATGAGGCGAATGAGCTTTCGTTTGAAAAGTTGACCTGGTTGTCGTTAAGCTGATGTGCAGAGAACGCATACATCGAATTCCGTGAGTTGAATATGTTTCTTGAAGATGTTTTTTCTGAAATCGAATAGCCGGACGTAGGTTCAAAATTGAGCGAGAGTTCCTTTGCGTATTCTGGAAGTTTTGCGCTTACAGAAAGAGACGCGTTTGGCGTGTCGTCGCTGACCGTAAAAGTGAGCGAGGTGTTTTCCGTAAAATTGAACGTGAGCGAAAGCGGAGAAGTTTCTTCGTAAGAAATGAATTCCAGTGCGTGGACTGAACTGTCGCTTTCGAATGCGAGCGTGGCCGGCGTGCTTTCGTCAGCCTTGAATTCAATTCCTTTGAAAGTGATTTTTAGGTAATTCTTTAAAGATGTGCTTCCGTCTTTGTTCTGTGATTGTGACATGGATGCACGGAGCGCACCTATATTTTTTGAAAATACGGATTCATTTCTAAATTGAAGGATAAAAATGCCGACAATAATAACACTATATAGAACGATAAGCCCAAGAGACTTTCTTACTGGATGACTAAACATTCTTGAAAGTTTATCTAATTCTACTTGTAAAATCAAGGTTGCCTATGCTGCCTATAGATGA
>NZ_JPUF01000060.1 GCF_014737315.1 Treponema zioleckii
CTCGCGCGTAGCTCGCAACTTTTGGAGAAGTTTTCCAAAAATATTGTTCGGTGAAGGGCGTAACGCTGCAAATTAGTTTTTAAGATTCGAGTCGGTTTTAGCGTTACCCGCGAGTTTTTCAGACGAAAAACTTGCGCTTGGGTGGGTGAGTTTGCAGGTGTCCACAAAACGCGGCGGCAAGGAAGGCCGCGCTTTTGTGTGTGCAGTCTTGTTGCTCGCGCGTAGCTCGCAACTTTGGGTGAGAGCTTGGTTAAAATTACTGTCCGTGGGGCGAAACGCGGTGAACTAGCTTTGAGAATTTGGGTTTAGCTTTAGCGTTTCCCGCAAGATTTTCTGATGAAAAACTTGCGCTCTGGTGGGTGAGTTTGTAGGGGGGGACGAAATGTGCTGGCAAGTTTTTTACACTTGCCAGTTTATGGGCACTTCGAAAAACTGAAGTTGTTCGAAGCACCCTTATTTATTAGTCGCACATTGCTACGAGCGGTACTTTTAGACCGTTCTTTTTGCTCTGTTTTGTGAAGGTTCTAATTCCTTCGATTACGAGAACGATTGCAAGAATAGCCATTGCAAAAGCGAATACAATCTGAAAGTAGTCTCCCCAAACTGCTGTGTTCGCAATCACTTTTTTAACTTCCTTGATAACTGTAATTACGAGCTGTGCCAAAGTTGCGCAAAGCATGAACGCCATCGGAATAAAGAACATCTTGTTGTTTTTTCCAACGTTTCCGAGCCATGCGGCAACAGCCATGAGAGCGATTCCTGCGAGAAGCTGGTTTGCAGCACCGAAAAGTGACCAAATTGCAGTAAGCTGGAGACCTCCGAGGATACAGCCAGTTACAACCATCAATGTGGTTCCAAAGAGCGGATTTGCAAGGAGTTTTCTTACAGGAGATTTTGCGTCTTTCCAAGTCGCTTCGTCTTCCTTCAAGAAAAGCTCAGAGAACATAAATCGGCTCAATCGTGTTGCAGAATCCAAAGAAGTAAGAGCAAAGACAGAAACTGCAAGAGTCAAAAGAGCGCTTATCGTTTTGTAAATATGGCTGTCAGGAGTTCCGAACATGAGCGCGATTCCGCTTCCGAAAACGCTTGCCGGTGAACCTGCGAATGCCCACAAACCTTTGTCATTTATCGTAAGGAATTTCTGTTCAGCAACAGAACCTACTACAATTCCTACTGCAATGAGCGAAATGATTCCCAAAGCCGATTCGATGAGCATTGAACCGTATGCGATTGGGCGAGCGTGCTGCTCCGCGTCAAGCTGTTTTGAAGTCGTTCCAGATGCAATCAACGAGTGAAAGCCAGAACAAGCTCCGCAAGCTACGGTTATGAACAAAGTTGGGAACATATATCCGCTTGCCTGAGTCCAACCGGTGAATGCAGGAAGATTAAAATTTAGTCCTCGCGCACCGCCTGTTATAGCAGCAAATACGATTCCGGCGAGGGCAATAAGAATCATAGCATAAAGCAAGAAAGAAGAAAGATAATCTCGTGGCTGGAGCATAATCCAAACCGGTATGATAGAAGCAACAGCAATGTAAAGACCGATTACGACAATCCAAGAAGTTCTTCCCATTGCAAGGCCGTAGTTAAGACCGAACACCGTAATTGCAGTGATTGCGATGATTCCTGCAATCGTGGCAGGGAGCGTCTTGATTCCGAACAAGTTCGTTATGATTCCGTAAAGAACTGCAAGGACAATAAAGCAGATTGAAATCATTGCGGTCGTCTGATTTCCGTTAGGATTTTTTACAATCCCGCTAACTCCCGCATCAGCGGTAAAGAAAGTTCCTGCAACAATATTGACGAACGATGCGATTACAAGAATCAGAACAAGAAGCGCAAAAATGATAAAGAGCTTCTTTGAGAATTTTCCCATTGACGCTTTGATGATTTCGCCAACAGATTTTCCCTCGTTACGAATTGATGCGAACAGCGAACCAAAATCCTGAAGACCACCGAAGAAAATACCTCCGATAACACACCACAAGAATACAGGAACCCATCCGAACACAGCAGCCATAATAGGACCGTTGATTGGACCAGCACCGGCAATTGAAGAAAAGTGGTGTCCCATCAATACGGCAGGTTTTGCCTCAACATAGTCAACTCCGTCTTTCATCGTGTTTGCAGGAGTTTTCTTTGCCGGGTCGATTCCCCACTGTTTCGAGAGCCATCCGCCGTACAAAACGTAACCGGCGAAAAGCATCACAATCGCAGCAATGATAATCAATAATGCTGTCATAACGTTTCTCCTCCTCGAGAAAACTTTTTTTATTTTTAGAAACATTCATGTGTACATCGAAAAACTGTGTTAGCTTTCCGAATGAAAAATCATGAATAATTCCTAAATTGCAAGAATTTTTTTTAGCTCCTTTCCGAATCGGTTGAAAAAAAAATCGGTTTGATGAAAGTTCTGCTGCAATTATCCTAAAACGGCTCCATCCTTTTAGGGTGAACGCATAGGATTTAAAATGATTGATTTTTTTTATTTTTCTTTGGATTTCTGTGTCTAAGTGGTTTGCAATGATGATAAGTGTTACGTCTGAATTTCGATGGTTAAAGTGTGGCTGAACTCTTGAAAGTCCTGTCTCCCATGCGGCAAGTTCAATTTTAGAAAGACAGTCTGCGTTGATTTGGTCGGCGGCATAGAAGAAGACATATTCATTCGATTCGCTTTCGGAGATACGCGCGGATTTTACGAGCACGTATTGCTCTTCAGACGACTTGAATGACGCTTCCGCCGAGAATGGCGGTGTGGGTGATTGCCTGTTCAAATCATAATAACGCTCAAACGAACGAAGAACTTTTTCAAGTTTTTCTGTAACTTTCATAATGGAAAATTATTTTATTAAAATTAAGCAAAAATTAATAGTAAAAAAATAGCCTTTTTCTAGAAATAATCTGATAAAATTTTGTTCTTTTCAATAGAAACATTGTGCACCTAAAAATCAATTTAATCAATTGAATCAAACTTTAACTTGATATAACAAAAGTGTATAATGACTAATCTTTTTGTGAGGAAAAAATATGTTTGTTTTAAAAAGAAAAATTTTTTTTGCAGTTATACTTCTCGCTGTGGCTCAGCTTTTTGCGGCTCCGCCAAAAAATAAGGCTCGTGTAAAAGAAAGCATAAGTTCATTTTTTGTGCAGAATAAACAGAGTTATTCTCAAATTTCTGATGATGACAATGACGATTTGTATTTTATAGGAAACAAGGATTTGTTTTTGTATCCTACATTTTACGGAACCTTGGAGTATGAGCATTATTCATTTGAAAAAAAGCTTTCTGCAAAGGACTTTGATTCCGTTCCGATTACAGGAATGAGTCTCCGCTTCTGTTCAGATTCAAGCGGAAAATCGTATACAATTTGGTTTGCCGATAAAAAAATTTTTGTAATGCAGCCTGACAAATCTTATGTAAAATACAGTTTTGTCAAAAAATGCACTGCGTCAAATTAAAAATCCATGAGGGAAGCCCAAAAAAATCCGATTTTACGAGCTTCCCAAAATGATTCTACAGCTGTGATTTGAATGCTTCAAAACGTTTTTTTCTGGCTTTGTTTTCTTTGAACTTTTTTGGCTGGGTGAATTTTTTGTATTTTTGTGAAAGATACTGACGGCGGATTTTTGGATTTGGATGTGTTTTTCCGAATCCGAGCAAGTCGTCATCTGAAACGGAGTGTTCTTCCAGGGCTAGAAGCATTTCGTCCATTGCTTGCACGTTGTAGCCAGTCGCATAAAGAAGTTCTAGTGCCTTTGCGTCGGCTTCGAATTCCTGGGTGTGGGAATAACCGTTTGTGAGCACGTCTTCCACATCTTTGTCAAAAGTTTCCTTGTCTAGCATTTGTGAGACTGAGTTTCGAATCCTGTTCACTTTGATTGAAGAGACGCTGTGCTGAAGAAGAATGTGCGACAATTCGTGTGCAAGAACTGCTGCCAATGAGTCTTCGCTTGAAGCGCACCGTAAAAGCCCGCGGGTAACCATTATATGTCCGCCGCACGTTGCGAAGGCATTTATTTCATCGGAATCAAGAATCACTACGGAATAATCCTTGAATAGCACCGGACGCTCGGAATGAGCTGCAAGGGAGTGCACGATGAGATTCAGATAGGCCTGTGCGAAAGGCGCGTCCAAAACTTCGTATTTTGTAAGGAATTTTGCGGCCAAGGCGCGGCCAAAATAGTATTCTTCTTCCGGCGAAATTTCCTCTGCGGCATTAAAAATTTGTTCACTGCCTTTAAGCAAGTTTTCTGTTGTTCCAAACTCTTTCTTCTCGCCGCTTAGTTTGGAATGAAAATCCTCAAGAATCCCGTCGCCAAAAGTGTTCGTTATATCCTGAGAAAAAATGCTTCCTGTAAAAAATAATGCTGTGAGTGCAAAAAATAATGACTTTTTCATTATAAACTCCTTTTTTTTGATTACTCAGGATTCAAATTTCCGTCTTTTAGAAAATTTTTTACTTCTTTTTCGGTTACGGTTTTGCTTTCCATGGCATCAACTGCACTGTAGTTCGCATCGCTGCTTTTTTTGAAAGTTTCCTCGTCTTCTTCACCGAATCCTTTACCTGCAAGTGCGATTTCTTGACTGTTTGCACTCACCGTTGAATCTGAAATAACCTTCTTTTTTGTGAGTGCTTTTTCTGGAATCCAGCCCGATTTTCCTTCTTTAGTTTTTGCCAAAACCCAACTTTTTTCTTCCCTTATAACCGTAATCTGCTCACCATATTTTACTTCCAGAGATTTTTTTGCCAGCACAGAAGCCTTGTCCCTGAGCTGAGTTTCCTTTACTGCAACGTATTTTTTATCGCCAACCTTGGAAAAAGCTGCAAATGCCGAAATAAAAATCACTGCGCCTAAAAGAAGTTTTTTCATAATTTCCTCCATGAAAAGTCTTCCGTGGTATTTCCTAAAGAATAACATATTGTTTGTGATATTCAAATATTATGACGATTTTAGAGGAAGAATTTTTTCTGGTGACCAGCCGCTTTGGAATCCGTTAAAAATTGCATTGCTGTACATAAGAGAGAGTTTTGTGAATGAATAAGTTTTGAATTCTTTTTTTACGAGAGGATGATTCATTTGCGCAAGTTTTTCGTTTCGGAGCCGTATGTTTGAAAGAAATGCTTGAGTTGCCAGTTTGTCTGACTTTTTTGAGTTGCACGATGGGCAGGCGAGAACGAAGTTCCATAATTTGTCATCTTTTACGAAACTCCACGGAATAAAATGATCAACGGCGTTTTCCGAAAGTTTTTTTCCGCAGTAAAAACAAGTCGTCTGACCGAACTCAAAAAGTGCTTTGCGGTAGGAATCCAAATTTTCGCGTTCTGTCGAACGGTCGAGTTTGCTTGCAAGCATATAGGAATCTTCCTCTTTGTTTATGCTTTCAAGGTATTTTATCCACTCAAAATAATTGATTTTCTCAAAGTCACTCCTGAATTTTGCGAGGACGACAAAAAAATCCTTGTTAAGATAAATTCCTTCCCACTTTTGCAGTTTTGAAAAATGATAGAATTGCCATTGCGTGTCCGCACAAAATGCTCCGAGCACATATTTTGTTACGACTGATTTTTTGATGTTCTGTGCAAGTTCCAGTTGAAGCTCGGATTTTAGCCCTTCAAATGAAAACTGCACGTCTTTGATTGGAAAATTATATTTTTTGCAAAAATCAGTAAGTTCCCGTTCAATTGCAGCCTTTTTCCCCCTCAGCTTAACTGAAATCTTTCCCATAATATGCTATCATTTGTACTCAGGAGGACATAAAATGGCACTTTCCCTAAAAATTCACGATACAATCATCTTTGCAACACTCAAGCACAGAGACCAAAAACGAAAAGGAACTGAAATTCCTTACATCGTGCATCCAATGGAAGTAATGCAGATTTTGACTGAAAACGGTTGCCCCGAAAATGTGATAATCGCAGGAATCTTGCACGACACGCTTGAAGATACCGACACGACTCCTGCCGAAATTGAGCAAAAATTCGGAAAAGAGATTTTAGAACTCGTTCAGACCGAAAGCGAAGACAAATCGAAATCTTGGAAAGAACGAAAGCAACACACAATTGACTGCCTAAAAAATGATTCTTTGGAAACAAAACTCGTTTGCTGCGCGGATAAACTGTCTAACATCAAGAGCATGTACGCAGATTTTCAGGTGATTGGCGAAAATCTCTGGAAGCGGTTCAACGCGCCAAAAGAAAATATCAAGTGGTATTATGAGTCGATTGTCGCAGCTTTGACAGATTTGGCGACTTATAAGATGTATGCGGAACTTTCTGAAACTGTGAAGGCTGTGTTTATGGAGTAATTTTCCCCGCCGTTTGTATTTCCTGTTCCGCATGTAAAGCCTCCCCTGTGCAGCATTGTCCGCGTTCGGTGGTGGCTTGCAATCGTATTAATCAATTCCGTATATTCCATCTATTCTTTTTCTCTGCTTGCAGTGCTTTCTATCGTGAGAATATCGCCAGATTTCGAATCAACTGTAATCAGCATAGCCGGAAAAGCTGGGGCTGAGTTCTTGTCTTCTTGCAGCGACACTAGCAAACAACTGTCATTCTTCGCACCAAATTTTCCGTGATATGCGCCCGCTCGTAAATGTATAATCAGTTTGAGGTCGTTGAGATGAAACTTATGAGCGAAAAAGACATTGCACAGTCCATAAAAGAAAAATTATCTCAAATTGAAGAGCGCGAGAACGTCCGCATTATTTATGCCTGCGAGAGCGGAAGCCGGGCATGGGGATTTGCTAGTCCAGATTCAGATTATGATGTGCGTTTCATCTTTGTGCGACCGGCTCAGGATTATCTGCGGGTGAAAGAGCTTCCAGACTTTATTGATGCAGAGCTTAATGAAATCTACGACATTAACGGCTGGGATTTGAAGAAGTTCTTTAAGCAGCTTTTCAAATCTAATCCCGTGATTTTTGAATGGGCTAATTCGCCAATTGTTTACAAAACTTCTGACGATTGGGAAAAAGTTAAGGCTTTGATGAATGATTATGTCTGCAAACGAAGCATGATTCATCATTATCTTGGTCTTGCAAAGTCCACGATGAGAAAATCTCTTACGGGCGAGACTGTAACCTATAAGAAATATTTTTATATCTTGAGGGCTGTTCTTGCGGCTTCATGGGTTTTCTATAACGAAAGTCCTGCCCCAACAGAGTATGCGAAGCTTGTTTCGGCAGAAAAAGAGAGACTTTCTCAGGGATTGGATGATTTTGCTGAAAAGAGTTTTGAAGAGCTTCTGAATGACTTGCATAAAAAGAAATCATCAGCTTCTGAAAAGGCGAGTGGAAAACGAAATTTATCTCTGGAAAATTTTATTGATATTCAAATGGCGATTCTTGCTGGAGAAAGTTCAGATTTAGAAAAACAAGTCTTTACTTGGAAAAAGCTGGACGAATTATTTCAGAGTATCGTTCAAGCGGGCGTAAATGAGTGCGACCGCAGGGAAGGTTCCATTTTTAATGGGAGAAATTAAATGGCTGAATATTACAACATGGTTCTTAACGAAGATGAACTCCGCTGGTTTTTTGAGCACAGTATCGAAAAACCGCTTGCTTATGAATCTTATATGATAACGCTTGCCTGTCGCGGTAAAAAATTGACAGATGCAGAACGCGATTATACAAAAGTCGGCTCTCGTGGTGAAATGATGCGGGAAGAACTGATTCGCTGCAGAGGTGGCTTAAATCAGGACTGGAATTTTGATATTTATCGGCAAGCGTTTTATGCCTATAACTGCGATAAACGTTCTCTTTTGACGACTGCGGGCGTTCCTTACCCGGAACATGCGCTGGTAGTTTATTCTGTTGTGAATCCGACGAACGAAATCGACTGCATTGAAGACACTTTTGAGCATTACAACAAGGAGCGAAAAAATCTGACTTCTGCGATTTTGCGTGGTTCTCAGCCAGGAATTCAGGATCATCTTGTAAAAATGCCGAAGGTTTTTGAGCACATGAAAAGCTGTCATGCTTCTCACACAAGCCGACGAATCTGGCTTGATTTTGATATGGACATCAAAAAGGAATTCCGCGTTTCGGATGTATTTGAAAAATCTTATGGCGCACTGCACATGGCTGGGGAAAAGCTTTTTGGGCGTGGAAACTTTGCGATTATCAAAACAAGCGGAGGTTATCACACACTGGTTCGAAAGAAATGTCTGACTTTCAATCCAAATAATTTTCTGAAAGCCGTGATTGATGAAGCCGTGTCCACAGGATTTTCTTTGTCAGATTATGTTGATGAGTTTGTTGCGAACGATTCAGCTCACAAAAGCAAGGACGGAAACAATGTTATAAAGCGTTCGGCTCTAATTCCAACTCCAGGTTGCAGGCAGTATGACAGTTATCCTGTAGTAATTAATAAAGAGGATTTTGAGTAAGGAGGTTTTGGCAAAATGAATCATGACGAATTGACATACAGAGCGAATAAATGTTATGCAGCTGACGTTGTGCGCGAGAAGGTGAGTGAGTACATCGATTTTGCGTTTTACCTTTTGGAGAACAAAATAGACAGTGAGAATATTTTTATTCTTGCGGGGCTTTCGGAGTCTGAAAAGGACGATGCGCGCCACTATTTTGAGCGTGTTCTTGACGAACTGAAAATTAAAATCGAGAAAAGCAAGGCCGACTATTTTTACATCTGCTACCTGTTTGATGGTGTAAAAGCTGGAAAACTTTCTGCTTTTGACGCGGTTTACGATTTGGAAAAACTGTATTGTCAGACACAAAAAAAGATTTTTCAAGAATGGTTGGATTTGTCTTACGAGATTGACTTCTTGTATGATGATACAGTGCTTATTGACCAGCGATACACGCTTACGCGGGAGAATGCGGAAGCGTATGTTTTGCGGCGTTTTGAGCTTTTTAAGATTTTTTATGATTTGGACTTGCCCGAAGATTTTTATGAACAGGCGTATTGCCAAAAGTGCGGTCGGCGTGTAATTCCGAAGAATGTTGTTAAAGGATTATTCAAGAAAAAGTACTTGACCATCTGCCCAAAATGCAAGGGCGACTCTTTTACTTGGTGTTTTGACAACGCGGGCAAGGAGCTTTATCTTAGGGAAATCGGTTTTTCTGAGCGCGACAGCGAGTTGGCCAATAATATAGAAGATTTTGACTAATTTTGTGCTATAATTATTTTACTTTGAGGACAGAAAATGGCGTATTCGGAATTGCTTAAAAATCTTGACACTCTCAGAACTTACATCCGCAGTTTTTACATTTATGGATTCAAGACGCGGGATAAATTCTTAGGCAAAAGCAGCCGCACCTATGATGACGAAAAACGTCGGCTAGAAAATTATCTTGACGGTTACATGGCTTTTCGCCAGAACGAGAACGGCAAGGTGACTTTTCTTTCGATAGACAGTCGGCATACCGCCCATAATCCTCTGTACAAAATCTTTAAGGCAAAATCCTTTACCGCAATGGATATTTCCCTGCATTTTATGCTGATGGACATTCTTTCTGCCGGTAAGAAAAATCCTGCTGAATCAGATAGTCGTCATGCTGAACTTGATTCAGCATCTCCTATTAAAAAGACTTTGAATCAGATTCTTGATGAAATAAATTCTGTCTATCTTAATGATTTTTCTTCAAATGCGATGCCAGAAGAATCTACTGTCAGAAAAAAACTTAAAGAATACGAAGAACTTGGCTTGATTTGCTCAGAAAAAATCGGCAAGACCATGCTTTACTTTCGGAATCCTGAAACTGATTTGTCTGGCATGGAAGATGCTTTGTCCTTCTTTTCGGAAAACGCGTGCTGCGGCGTGGTTGGAAATTTCTTGTATGACAAATTGCCTTTCGAGATTCAGAAAGAGAGCGAGGTTTTTCAGTTCAAGCATCACTACATTACGTCTTCGATTGAATCTGATTTTGTCGCGCTTGTTTTTGCGGCGATTCGTGAACACCGCTACATTGTAATAGAACAAAAAAAGACAAAAAGCATAAGAACAATAAAAAACGAAGTCGTTCCGCTTATGATTTATCAGAGCACGCAGGACGGAAGAATGTATTTGATGGCCTATCGTCCGCACGGAAAATATTTTTTGGCTCTTCGGTTCGATTACATTGTTTCGATGAAAGTGGGCGAATTTTATGAAGGCTTTGAGCAGAAGCGCGCAGAATTTGAGAATCTTCGGAAGCACATTTGGGGCGTGGCTCTAAAGCAGAACAAAAGACACAATGACACTGCGACGACGCACGTTAGTTTTAAAGTTCATTTTGATGATGACGAAAAGTTTATTTATCAGCGGCTTTTGCGGGAGAAACGCTGCGGAAAAGTGAGTTTGCTCGACGAAAACACAGCCCAGTTTGACGCGGATATTTTTGACGCAATGGAAATAATTCCCTGGGCAAGAACTTTTATCTGCCGCATTTCGGATTTTCAGTGTGCCGACATCGGAATCACCCGCCGATTTTACGCCGACATCCGCAAGATGAAAAATTTATATTTTCCAGAGGCAGATTCCCTAAACAATGAGGAGAACAATGTTATTCAGTGAAATCTACAGCGCATATTACAACACGGTTTCCGCAATAATCGCCTGTGCTCAAAAAGAAAAACTTGATTCAGACTCGCTTTACGAGATTGTAAAAAAATCGGCATTTCCGGAAAGCGTAATGACAATCGGCACAAGCCTCGAAAGTGAAAAATGGCCGCTCATAAAAAAAGATTACACAACGAATATAAAAAATCCTCCAACAATGCCACTTTCGATTCTGCAAAAACGCTGGCTAAAAGCAATTTGCGCCGACAAAAAAATCAGACTTTTTGTAAATGACGAAACTCTCGCTCGTCTTGAGTCCGAGCTTTGCAGCGTAGAGCCACTTTTTAGCGAAAAAGATTTTTGCTTGTACGATAGATATTCAGACGGCGACCCGTACGACGAGCTAGAATATCGGGAGAACTTTAGAACGATATTAAATGCAATTCATCAGAAAAAAACTCTGAGCGTTGAATACACGGGCCGTCTCGGCCAAACGAACCGATTTTGCCTAAAACCGTTCAAAATTGAATATTCACAAAAAGACGACAAATTCAGAATCATTTCTAAAGTGCGAAGCCGTTATTCAATCCTGAATATTGCAAGAATAGTCCGTTGCTCGATTGTAGATGATTCCACTTCGGCTGGCGGAGCTGAAGCTAGCTTACCGTACAGCAAAAGAGCCAGCGTGGCCCTTGAAATCTACGATGACAGAAAGGCTCTTGAACGCGTAATGCTCGCCTTTGCACATTTTGAAAAAACTGCCGTGCAACTGAGCGAGGATGTGTATCACCTTACCTTAAATTACGATTTTCGTGACGAAACCGAACTTGTAATTCGCGTTCTGAGTTTTGGCCCCATGATAAAAGTCATTGAGCCGCAAAGCTTCGTGGAATTGGTAAAAGACCGCATTTTAAGGCAGATTGAATTGATGAAAAAGGAATGAAAACACTAAGATTTTAGAGAAATTTGCCATCCGTTCGAGTTTGTTTTGGGTTCATATTTGATTTTTATTCGGCATACCCGTTGATTTGTGGACAATTGCACTGCTTGTGAATTTTTTTCTTTAAATTTCCCTAATTATCATTATAATGAATGTAACTTTTTTGTCAGGGGTTTTGTCAGGTGCCTGATTTTACACGAATTATAAGTATTTCATCTCTTGCTTTTCTTTCTGTCTTTTGCTTTCAGGCAGGGGCTTTTTTGTGCTCAGGACATTCTTTCAGACAGAACAGCAGACGAACGCTCATTTTTATTGAATTTTTTACTGGATTTTTGCTTCTTTCGGATGCGCTTGCTTATTTTTATCGAGGAAACACCGGCATGGCGGGCTATTACATGGTTCGTCTCTGCAATTTTTTTGTTTTTATCTGCAATGCGTCACTGCCGCTTTTCTTTTGTTTTTATATTTGCGAGTTCATAAAGCAGACTCGCTTAAATTTGTCACTTTTTTTGCATCCAAAAGCTTCTATAAAAAATGGAATTCCTATTCAGCTTTTTATAGTCCTTTTTTTTACTTTTCTCGGAATTTTTGTTACTGTCGTAAGTCAATTTACGGATCTTTTCTATTATTTTGACGAAAACAATCTTTATCACAGAAGCACTTTTTATCCGTTAAGCGTTGTTTTAGGAATTTTACCAGAGCTTATTCTATTCACAATGTTGCTGCAAAACAGAAAAAAACTTGCAACGAATGTGTTTGTTTCGCTTTTGCTTTATTTTGGCTTTCCGGTGGTTAGCGTTGTTTTGATTCTTATTAATTACGGTTTTCCGTGGATAAATATTTCGCTTGGACTTGGCGCGTTGCATCTTTTTTATTCTTCTATCAAATTGATGGAACTTGAATTTTATTCGGGTGTCAACACATCTTCAATTCTCACTCCGGTCTATAAAACAGAAGTCGTATTAACAGATTCGCAAAAAAGGGTTGTAAGAAATCATTTTTGGCAGACTCTTTCCGTAAGTTTGGCGGGAATTCTTTTTGTTCTTGTAATTGTTTCAATCAAAGGAATATCGCTTCCTGAAAAGACTTTGACAATCGACGAGCCTTATTCAGTAAATGATTCTTCTAAGTCGCTTTGCGTAACTTTTGTGCGGAACGCAGACAAACATTGGGTTGACGAGGCTGACCCGGACCGAACGGGCGCGCAGTACGACGGTATTATTTTTAACAACATGAAAAGCACAATCGTCACCGACTGGAAGTTCTCGATTTTTGTTCCGAACGGTTGTTCAGTTGATCCGGGGCCGTGGAACGGAACTTTCTTGCTTTCGGATGGCAAATTGAATGTTAAGAAACCGCATGAAGGCGATGCCGAAAATATTCACGGTGAAGATTTTTATACGATTACGCCGTTAAAGACTCTAGGATTTGGCTGTATTATGTACGCTCCGCATGATTATCAGCCGCTTTCGCAAAAAATTGTTTTTACGTATTCAAGCGTATTGAAGCCTCTTACAAATATTCTTTTTGATATTTTTCTTGCTCTGCTTTTTGTTATTTTTATCATTTCAGTGACGATTACGCTTTTTGAAGGAAAACTTATTCGTGTTGAAGAAGAAAACAAAAAACTTGAAAGCACTGTAAAAGAACGCACGAAAGAACTTGAAGAAGAAAAGAATCGTTCTGAAAGTCTGCTTTTGAACATTTTGCCAAAAGAAATTGCAAAAGAGCTTACAGCTCACCCTGACAGAACGATAGCGAAAGAATATCCGAATGTTACGGTGCTTTTTACCGATATTGTAGGATTCACAAAGATAAGTGGCGTAATGACTGCCGAAGAAGTTGTCACTATGCTTAACAAAATGTTCTCTATGTTTGACGAACGCGCAAAACGTGAAGGAATCGAGAAAATCAAAACAATTGGCGATGCTTACATGGCTGCAACCGGTCTTACGCAAGAGCATTATAATGACGGAGCTTTTAAAATGCTGCGTTTTGCAAAAGGTCTTTTGAACGACGTTCGTTCTTTTAACGAAACTTCTCCTGTAAAACTTTTGATTAGACTCGGAATAAATTCAGGTCCTGTCGTTGCAGGCGTAATCGGAAAAACAAAATTCATTTACGACATTTGGGGCGACACTGTTAACGTTGCAAGCCGAATGGAGAGCACTGGCCTTCCAATGCGAATCCACGTGACAGAAACAACAAAAGCTCAGACTTCAAACCTTTACCACTACAGCAAGAATTCAGAAATCGATGTAAAAGGAAAAGGCATTATGAAGACTTACTTTTTGTAGTTTTTCGTAAATAAATGAAATTACAATTTCGGGTTAATCAATGAATGTATTTTCAACTCAAAAATATACAAATGCGCCCGTTTTCATTTGGGGAAAAGACGGTTCACATGAAGAAAGTGCTAAAAGTCTTTTTGAGGAAGTTACTGCTCTGACCGACAAGGATTTTTCGTTAGCAGTATTTGATGTTTTTGATTGGAATTCTCAATTCTCCCCTTGGGCTGCTCCCGCTGTTTTTGGAAAAGAAAATTTTGAAGGGAAGGGGAGCGAGACTTTAAAATTTCTCGAAAAAGAGTTTTTACCCGATATAAAATCTAAATTTGATGGAAGTAAAATTTATCTTGCAGGATATTCCCTTGCCGGACTTTTTTCACTCTGGGCCTTATATGAATCTAGCCAATTTTCTGGAGCAGTCTGTTGCTCTTCATCACTTTGGTTTGAAAAATGGGATGAATTCGTGTCTCTTCATAAACTAAAATCCCCGTCAAGAATCTATATGAGCCTTGGAGACCGTGAAGAAAAAACAAAAAACCAGGTTATGGCAAAAGTTGGGGAAAGAACGCGAAATCAGATTGAAATATTAAAAAATGACTGCAATGCTGAAAGAGTTTATTTTGAATTGAATAAAGGCGGACATTTTGATGAGCCATTAAAACGGCTCGCAAAAGGAATTGCCGCACTTCTGGAATCAAAAGCCTCTTCTGAATAGCTCACGCATTATTTTTTTTCGCACCAAATTTTCCGTGATTGGAGAATCGTTCCTTGATAAAGTAAAACTCATAAAGATTCTTCCAGCACTTTATTGCTCTGTGCTATGAATGCGTCACGGCGGTGACGCGAGAATCTTGTTTTACAAGGAGGTCGCAAAATGCAGACAGTTACAGGAAAATTTAACGAAGCGAAAGTTTTTACGGATGTTGTTGATGAAACTTCTCTTGAACAGATTAGGACTTTGTGCGACCAGGAATTTACTTCTGGGGCAAAAATCCGTTTGATGCCGGACGTTCATGCCGGGGCGGGCTGTACGATTGGAACGACGATGACAATCAAGGACAAGATTGTTCCGAATCTTGTTGGAGTTGATATTGGCTGCGGAATGGAAACTTTGTGCATCAAAGCTGATAGCGAAGTGAGCGAGACTTTTGACGGAGCAAAACTTGATAAAATCATCCGTAAGAATATTCCGTCGGGATTTAAAATCCGTAAGTTTCCGCACGAGTTTGTAAGTCAGGTTGAGTGGAACAGCATAAAAGGCAATTTTAACAAAAGTCGGGCGCGCCTTAGTCTTGGAACGCTCGGCGGCGGAAATCATTTTATTGAAGCTGACCGTGACGACGAAGGCAACTTGTATATCGTCGTGCATTCGGGAAGCCGCCATGCGGGACTTGAAATCGCCGATTACTATCAGAAGATGGCTTGGAAGCAGCTTAACGGAAACTGCGATGCTGACAAAAGACACTTAATCGAAACGTTGAAAGCTGAAGGCAAAGAGCAGGAGATTCAGGCTCGGCTTGAAGAATTAAACTCCCAGATTTTGACGAATATTCCAAAAGATTTGGCTTACGTGAGCGGCGAACTTTTTGACGACTACATCAACGACATGAGAATCATGCAGCATTTTGCGATGCTGAACCGTAAGGCGATGATTCAGACGATTTCCATTGGGCTTCGCTTAAAGAAAGAGGACATAATCGACCAATTCACAACGATTCATAACTACATCGACACGGAAAATATGATTTTGCGGAAGGGCGCGGTGAGTGCCCAAAAAGGCGAAAAACTCTTAATTCCAATCAACATGCGGGACGGCTCGTTAATCTGCGTCGGCAAAGGCAACGAGGACTGGAATTGTTCTGCTCCGCATGGTGCCGGTCGTGTTATGAGCCGTGTTAAGGCAAGAAAAGAGTTGAGCATGGAAGAATTCAAAGCTGAAATGAGCGGAATCTGGTCGTCCACAGTAAATTTGGACACGATTGACGAAGCTCCCATGGCATACAAAACAATGGACGACATTGTGGCAAACATCGGACCGACAGCCGAGATTGTAAAAGTTATAAAACCGATTTACAACTTTAAGGCTGCGGATTAAGGGCTGGCGGGGCGAGTAACTGAACTGCCGCGGGGATGACCTGCGGTAGAGTTTCTTACACGGTAGATTGGACAGCCCCAAGCGGTGTAGACGGTTGTCTGGTTTACATGAAAAAAAATGCATCTTCTGAATGGGAGAAATGCAACCCAACAGCGACAGGTCTGAACTCTTATGTTTATGGCGGGGCAACATTTGCTGTTGCTTCATATCAGAATATTGCAGCAGAATTGCGCGCTTCAAAAACTTACAACTTTGGAAAGAAGGTTCTTGCAAGCCGTTCTGAAAATCAATAAGCTATACCTTTTCGAGCAGCATTGCCTGCGACGGGGGTCACCGTAGGCCCGTCAATTTTCCTCTTGCACCGTGATTTATAGATTGATTGAAAACTCTTCAAAATCGCTTTTAATCGTCCAAAGTTGAGTGACCGATAAAGAAGTGTGTTGAACGAATGGATTTCGTGTGATGTTTTTGATTCATAAATCTTTGAAGCGCAAGAGGTACAAAAATGACTGTTTTTATAAAACCTTTCAATGAAAAATATTTTTCTGTCAGTTTTCCTGAAAAATTTAACGACACGATTCTGAATGCCGTTCGAACTGTGCCGAATCGAATATGGAATAATGAACAAAAAATTTGGCTCGTTCCGTCCAATCAAAATGCAATGAATTTATTGCTTGAAAATATCTATGGAACTAATCTTTTTAATTTTGAAGATGAATCGTATAGTCTTCCAAAACCGGAAAGTTTTTTAGATTCTGAATTGAACAAACTTGATTCCGCGTTAAAAGTCCGTCATTATTCAATCTGCACGATAGAACGCTACAAAAAATGGGTTCGGAATTTTCTTTCCGAAAATGAAAAAATAGAAAGCGGCAGTGAGAATCAGAAAATAAATGAATACTTGAAAAGTCTTGCTCTAAAGAAAAATGTAAGTTCCTCCACGCAAAATCAAGCTTTGGCAGCCCTGCTGTTTTACTTTCGGTTCGTAAAAAATACGCCCGTCGAAACTTTGTCTTCCGTAATCCATGCAAAGAAAAAAGTTCGGATTCCCGTGGTTTTTAGCCGAGAAGAAGTCGTAAAAGTCATAAACAACTTGACTGGAACAAAAAAACTGATTGCAAAACTCCTTTACGGAACAGGACTTAGGCTCAACGAGACACTTTCTTTAAGAATCTTGGACTTGGATTTTGACAGAAACGAAATTATCGTTCGCCACGGAAAAGGCGATAAAGACCGTCACGTAATGCTTCCTCAAAAGCTGATTCCAGAACTCAAAGCTCAAATAGAACTTGTGAAAAAACTTCACGAAAAAGACTTGGCAGAAGGCTGGGGCAAAGTCGCTATGCCAGAAGCTCTCGGAGCAAAATATCCGCACGGTTGTAACGAATTAAAATGGCAGTGGCTCTTTCCGCAGAAAAACCGCTGGAAAAACGAACTGACAAAAGAAGAAGGAAGATTTCATATTGATGAATCTTTGGTCCAGCGCGCCGTAAAAAATGCGATTCTTGAAGCCGGTATTAACAAAAATGCAAGTTGCCACACATTCCGTCATTCATTTGCTACTCACCTGCTTGAATCAGGCTACGACATCCGCACGATTCAGGAGCTCCTCGGCCACAGCGACGTAAGCACCACCATGATTTACACTCATGTATTGAACCGCGGTGCCGGCGGAGTACTGAGTCCCTTGGACAGGCTTTGATTTTACGCGTACCCGTGTAAAATATTGCGACAAAGCATAAAAGCATGTTATTATTGGATTTAAGTTATTTGCGGTTCAGCTTACACTGACATTTTTGCAGTATAAACTGTTTACCGTGGATACGGAGAATATTTGTTATGTGGACGGCTCACTGAGCCGCATGAAATAGTTTTTTGCGGTATTATTATAGAAAATATGAGAAGAATCAGCATCATCTTTATAATTCTGCTTATAATTTCATCTTGTACGGATTTGTCCGCAGAAGGCTTTTTTGCTGGAATTCTTTATCCAAAAATTGTATATGATATTAAGCAGAAAAATCAGCCGCCGCTCTCGATAAAAAAAAGGTTCGCAAATGGAAGTGAGTATGGGCAGGAACTGCTGTTCACTTTCAGACGAGCGGGGAATAATTTCAAGTATCGGATATACCTTGATGTTTTTACACGCAAGGCATATTCGGGCATCCTCATAAAGAAGATGTGGGTTACCTACGGCGGAAAGGAATATCAAGTACTGAAGGATATATCCCTTGCAATTCCTGAAAAGGTCGTGAGTGTTGAGGCAATTGACAAGCACACGAACAAAGATGAGTGGCTCAGCAACGGCGAATTTTACTTTACGCAGGGCATATATATGCGCCCGCGGCAGGGAAGCAAAGGATTACCCAAGATAAACTTCCAGAAGATTTTCGGCAGCGGGAAAAAGCAGGGCATCACTTTCACCCTGACCTGCATATATCAGTTTGACGGTGGCACGGAAAAGACGATAAAGGCTGAGTATGATGTCTCGTGCTTTGACGGCAGATACATTCCGCCGTTTTTCTGATAAAATCACACACGGAGAATTCATATATGGAAAAAACACTATCGCTTATCACAATTTTGCTTTGCATTATGCAAGCCGCGTTTTCCCAAGCCCCCGAACTCAAAAACATCATGCCGAACAGTTATCAGAAACTCACGCGGCTTTCGGAAGCGGAGGAGCGGGCGTTTATGGAGAGAGAGGCGGCAATAAAAGCGGTCTCGGCAATAGACAACTACCACATCAGGCAGAAGCCGCTTTCGGAACTGCATTATCAGGTCTTTGCGGAGACGGACTGTGGCTTGCAGTTCTACAGGCTTCTTGTAAGCGAAAGCCCGCTGGAAGCGGCTTATACAGCCGAATACAAAAGCAAGACGATAACGGCGGATGAAAATTTAAGCGAAAACACTGTTTTCCAAATTGTGTTCATAAAGACAAAAACGAACGCTCTCCAAAAGATAGGACTTTTTCCCTATGCGGATAAGTGGGCAACACAGGGAAAAACGGAGGGGGTTACATTTAATGATTTGATGATAAAGACTCTCAATAAAAGTGAAATCGGGTTCTTTGTTACGGAAGTAAGCGTTGGATTCGTGGTGGACAGAAGCAAGCTGGATGAAAACAAAGTGAAAATCGACTACTACACTTGCAAGAATCAGATTGCCGCATACAACCGCACCTGGTTTTCAAAATACCACATTGACGAAAGCATCACAGACGCGAGCAAAGACAGCATTGACATTCAAGCCTCAGACTGTCTTTTTGACGCCAAATGCCCGCTCAAATACAGCATACAGAACGCCTTTGATGGTAATCCTGAAACAAGCTATGTCGAGAATACGGAAGATGATTTGATGAAAGTAGATGTTTGGCTTGGACAGGTTGTAGATAAAATGGGAATTATCAATGGTTATGCTCAATCTAATGAATTATACAATGCTAATAATAGAATTAAGCAGATCGAAAATTATTTTGAATTAGAAGATAATAAATTGTCGTATCAATTTATATCATGTAGAGGAACAAATATCTCGTTTACGTCATTTTATAAAGGGAATAAATATAATGATACTTGTATAGCAGAAATTAATTATTTTTTTGATAAAAAATGGTTTTTTGGAGATATAGATGAGTGAAGTATGGCAAAGAAACTTAGCTGTTCCATATTTTACTCAACGAGATAATACTTATGTTTGACAGCAGTTAGACGATTTACTAATACAGTTTGCGATATAGATTTTTTTGTTAAAAAGTGCTATATTAAAAACAAGGAGGCTTACTATGGCTAGACCAATTCGGGAAACACCTATTTTGTTCGGCGAAGACGGCAAGCGTTTTGAAGAAAAAATGCGTAATGCAAAATGCACCGTAACACCAGAACAGTATGCAGTTATGTATTCTCATTACAAGTCAGTTTTGGCAAGTCTTGAGAGAGGCGAAACTGCAAGAAAAACTCGCTTGGCTCAGAGAGTTGGAGCGATTGCAAAGTGATTTTGGACTTCTTTGAGCATTACGACATTCAGAAATTTGAAAGCGACATACCGACAGATGAATTTGACTGTGGCGATGAAGATTTGAATGACTTTATAAAGAATGAAGTTCAGATTTATAAAAAGCAGTTGATTGCAATGCCGTATGTCGTTGTCGAAAAAGGCAAAACTGACAAAGTTTTAGCGTATTTTACACTATCAAATGACAAAATTGCGGTTACAGATTTCGCATCAAACAATCAGTTCAATAAATTTAAAAAGAAAAACTTCAATAAGGAAAAGTATTTACGAAGCTATCCGTCTGTAAAAATCGGAAGGCTTGGAATTTCTAAAAATTTACAAGGAACTGGAGTCGGTACAAATATAATCGATTTTATAAAACTCTATTTTTTGGAAGATAATAAGACAGGCTGCCGTTTTATTACTGTTGATGCGTACAATGCTGCAGTTCCATTTTATGAAAAGAATGGATTTGACTTCCTTGTGAAGAAAGATGAGAATCCAACGCAACTTATGTATTTTGATTTAATAAACTTGGTGCAGTAATGAAATAATATCACATAACATGCACTTCAAAGCCGATGCCGTGTCAAGCACGGCACGGTTTAAGTGCGTTGTTACACGGACGCCCGCACTGGGGCGCGAGAAAAGGAAATGAAAAAAATATTTATTGCAGTTTTAATTATATTTTCAGCATCTTTAATTTTTTCGCAGCAAATAAATCAATCTGGAAAAAATATTTTAGAGCGTTTTCTTCCTCCAAAAAACTATGAAAGAGTTGAAATTTCAGAAAATTCATTCGGCGCATTTTTGCGTAAGTTTCCATTAAAAGAGTATGGAAGTCCTGTTCTAATGTATAATGGACAGACAAAAAGAAATAATGTACATATTTCTGTTTTTAATATGCCACTTCTGAATGTTGATTTAATTCAATGTGCTGATGCTGTTATAAAACTAAGGGCAGAATACTTATATAATCAAAAACGATATTCAGAAATTCAATTTCATATTACAAATGGCATGCTTGTTCCTTTTGAAAAATTTGCGAATGGCGAGCGTGTAATTGTTTCCGGCAATAAGACACAATGGGAAAGCGGTTATAAAAAAGGTTTTGGCCGAGATGTTTTTGAAGAATATCTAAGGTTTATTTACAGTTATGCAGGAACTTATTCTTTATCCCAGGAAGCAAAAAAGAAAGATATTTCAAATATAGAAATTGGTGATTTCTTTATTTATGGTGGAAGTCCTGGACATGTAGTTCTTGTGTTGGATATTGCCATTGATAAATCTACAGGAAAAAAGATAATGCTGCTTGGACAAAGTTATATGCCGTCGCAAGAATTTCATATATTAAAAAGCTATGAGAATATAAGCCCATGGTACTATATAGAAGATACTGTTTTGGAAACTCCCGAATGGATATTTCAAAAAGGAAGTTTGATGGGTTTTTAATACTCAGGTGTTTATTTTCCTCTCTGAGTCAAGCACAGAGAGGAAAATATAATTAAACTTTATGGCTTGGACGAAGAAGCGGTTGTAATCGGCTTTACGCTGCTTTAAATAATAATAAATTAGAAGCGTTTGCTTCTCAAAAAATATAGAATAGATTTTGTAATCTATTAGAAAGAAAATCGTGTAACAAAGGTTCGTAGCCGACAGCGGGGCGAGCCCGCTGCGGTACAACCAGTTGTTATGCTCACAGCCCACTGGGCTGGTAGTTTTATAGAAATATAAAAAATTAGGGCATTTCAAAATTCTCCAAAAACTAACTTTTTGGAAACAGAAATGTCCTTATATGAAGAATTACAAAAAGTCTCATCTGAAGAAGATGTAAAAGACTTGTACATTAAAGCTTTAAAATTAAAAGGTTATCAAAAGAATCTAATTGATATACAGACAAAAGAAGTATGGTTTGAAGCAAAAGTTGGTTCAAAAAATACAACTTATGCAATGTTTACGCAACTTCTGTTTTATGTAAATTACGCTTTGGAACATGGAGAATATATTCCTCCATTTTTATGTGTAATCGACAGCGTAAAAGCTGCATTAATGAAAACAGATATTGCCCTTCCACTTTTAAAAGATAAATCCATAAAAATAAAATGGGGAAAATCTGCAAGCGATGTAACCCAAGATGCACTTGATAAAGTAAGTCAATTCATTGGAACTCATTTTGTTTCCTACAATATAAAATTCAATGAAAAAGAATTTATAGAAGCTGTACATAACGCAATCGAAAAAGGCGAAATCATTCGAACTCAAATTACACCCGACAATTTGAAACAGGTATTTGATAAATGGGTCGATATGATAGGTAAAGAAATAAAAGGAGTCGCGCCAGAAGATTATGCTCTTTTATTCTATGCCGACACAATGAATGACGGAACGGTCAGCACTCATGAAAATCTTCCCGCGGAACTTTTGCATAAAGGAACAAAACCTGTATTTTCATTGAATGGAAAACTCTATGAACTAGGAAGTGTTGAGGGGTATAGAAAATTTTGGGCAATTTTTGACCGTCCGCCAAAAGAAGAATATAGAAATTATTTGCTTGAAAGGCGAGATACACTAATTCCGTATGACGAACGAAGTTTTAAAGGTGCATACTATACTCCGCTTAATGTCGTCGATAAAGCCTATGAACTTTTAAATAAAACTTTAGGCGATGGTTGGCAAAAAGAATACATTGTTTGGGATATGTGCTGTGGTGTTGGAAACCTAGAAACAAAGCATTCTAATGCAAGAAACATTTATATGAGTACGCTTGACCAGGCAGATGTAGATGTAATGAAAGCCGCTAAAACATGTGTCGCTGCACAAAGATTTCAATATGATTATTTAAATGATGACATTACGGATGATGGAAAAATAGACTATTCACTTACGAATAAAATTCCACAGAGTTTACAGAAAATAATTGCTGATTCAAAAGCTGGTAAGAAGAAAATATTGGTGTTGATTAATCCGCCATACGGAGAAGCAACAAGTTCTGATAATGCAAGAAAAGGAACAGGCATTGATGCAAGCAAAACTGGTATTAAATTAACCCATTGGGCTGAATTTGGAATGAAAAAATGGGGAAAAGCTAGCAATGAGTTGTTCTTACAATTTGTAACACGTATTTTTGAAGAAATTCCAAACGCAACATTAGCAATGTTCTCAAAAATGAAATATGTTACAGCACAGACTTTAGATGTTTTTAGAAATACTTGGAGTGCAGAGTTTCTAAATGGATTTGCTGTTCATTCGAAATCTTTCGAAGGTCTTCGAGGTGATTTTCCAATAGGGTTTTTAATTTGGAAACAAAATTCTAAATCTTCAACAGTAATAAAAGAAGTTTCCTGTGAATTGTTGGATAAAGATTCTAATCCAATTGGACAAAAAACTTTTTATAATGCAAAAGAAAATGAATTATTAATAAATTGGATTGACCGAGTTAAACCTAATAAAGAAAACTGTATTCCATTAAAGAATGCAATACTCCCGGCAACAGCAACAAAAGATTTAAGAGGAACAAAATGGGCAGACGGAGCCTTGGGGTACTTCTGGTGTAATAGCAATGATACACAACAAGCAGAATCTCGAACTGCATTATTCTCATCAGGTTTTAATGGCGGACATGGATTTTATGTTGTTTATGAGAATCTAGAAAAAGTTGCTGTTGAATTAACTGTTAGAAAAATAATCCCTCATGTTTGGAAAAATGATGTTGATCAATTCTTAAAACCTGAAAAGGAACTATCAGATGAATTTAAAAATGACTGTTTAATTTGGATGTTGTTTGCTGGATGTAATCTAACCGCGAGTGCTAATGACTTGGAATGGAATAATCAAAAATGGAGTATTGTAAACCATTTTATTCCATTTACAGAAACAGAAGTAAATGCAAATGACCGTTTTGAAAGTGATTTTATGGTTCAATATATGCAGGATAAAACATTTTCAAAAGAAGCTCAAAATGTACTAGACGAAGGTAAGAAAATCTGGCAAAAATATTTTGAAACGGACTTTAATCATGAAATCCGTGATAAATATAAATTAAACAGAGCCGATGTAGGTTGGTATCAGATAAGGTTTGCAATAAAGGCTTACAATGAACTTGGAGAAAATATTCCAATCAGTTTTGAAGCTTTTGAAAATGCATATAATGAGCTGACTGAAAAATTGAAACCGCAAGTATATTCTTACGGTTTCTTGAAAGCGTAAAAAAGCATAACATGGTTTTCAAAACCGATAAAAACTTTGTCACAAAAGTTGCTTTTCGTGGCTTTACGCCACCGCAACTTTTGCGCCAATTTTGCCTTCGGCAAAACCGTTTTTACGGTTTAAAACGCTAGTTAGGTTGACAGGCCGGGGGCCTGAAAATTTTTGGAAACAAATAGTAAGAAATCACCCGTGAAACAAAAGACGGTTTGTAATAATTAATCCGTGCTTGCAGCAGTGCGGGTCAAGCCCGCAAGAATGGCTAGCCGGTAAAACGGCCGCCGGGTCAGGCCCGTCTGCCTGAAAAAACTTGCAGTGCAGAAAGTAGGGGCAAGTCAAGCTTGCCCTTTCTTTTCTGTGACGGAAAACAGATGAATGCCGGAGAGAAAACTATAATATAGAAGCTTTTTGAAAAAAAA
>NZ_JPUF01000061.1 GCF_014737315.1 Treponema zioleckii
AATAATTATTGCGATTCTGCTGATTTTAATCGGTCAGCCAAAATGGCAGCGTGCCGTTGTATATAATGCAGGTACGCCCAAGTTTTTCAAAATCTGGATTAGCATTGCAAATCCTCTGCGGGCACTGATTCAAATGCTTATGCTTTTTGCAATGACAGTGCCATCAATTTGAATTTACTAAAATCAAATATTTCAAATAAAACTGGCGGTTTTTGCCCTGCGGTTTTGATTATTTTGGGCGAACTTGAGTACAGCAAGACTTCGCCCGTTGAATTTTGTTTTCAGCGCGTATACAATCTCGCTTATGAAACTGAATTCTCGCTTTTGGCAACGCTTTTTTATCATGCTCTCAGGCATTCTTTGCATGGGATTTTTTCTTTCGTTCCTGCGCTCTTGTGGCTGGGGTACTGATCCTTGCACTTTTCAGAATGATTCGATTCGATTGCGGCTCGGCATTTCTTTTGGAAGCTGGCAGCTCATGTTGAATGCGGCTATGTTCGTCCTTGTCGTTATTTTCAACCGCTCGCTCATCGGGGCGGGAACTGTGGCGAACTGGGTTTTAATTGGTTACACCGCAGATTTTTTCAACGGAATCTGGGCACGTACGCCCCTCGACAGCGTTCTTACAACATCGGATTTCCTTCCGATCAAAATCTTAATCTTTGCGCTTGCAATCGGTGGAATGGCGGTCAGCGCGGCAGTCTATATGAACAGCGATATGGGATTGGCGCCTTATGATGCACTCTGCGTTATATTGAGCAAGAAACTTTCCAAAATCCCGTTTTTCATCGTTCGCATTTCGTGGGATTTGACGGCGATTGTTATTGGCATTCTCTTTTCGGTGGGATTCCGCGATTTTAAGGTTGCGCTCCTCGGCTCTTTTATCATGACGTTCGCGCTAGGTCCGATAATTCAGGCAATCGGAAAATTCATGCAGGAACACATCTTCGCCAAAAACGCTCCTGTACAGCCTGAAGGTGCAAAATAAAAGAAAATACTGGTCATTGAGCAAAGTCGAAATGACAGCCCCGCAAAGTAAAATCTATAAAATTTGACACAGATGAACGCTGATGAACAGTGATAAGGCACAGATAAAAAATCGGTGTCCCATCTGTGTGTATCTGTGTTTACCTGTGTCTGAAAAGTATAGGTTCCGAATCAAGGCAACCTTCAAAAAAACACCACGGCAAAAATGCCCTGGTGTTCAAAAATATTATACCTTAAACTTATCTACTTCATTGCCGATTCGAAGAATGGCTTGTTTGACCTCATCAGAAAGGTCTGAAAGTACGCTTCCTGTTTCATTAATTTTTCTTGCACCGTCAGACATTTCGGTCATGCCGTCTTTGATGTTGAATGTTGCATCCTGAAGATTTTTAATTTCATCAAGGATTGACTTATTGCCCTCGCTCATTTCACGTGAAGCGATTCTTACTTCGTTTGAAGTGTCGTTCATTGTGTTGAGTGCAACAGAAATCTGTTCCGAACCGGCATTCTGCTCTTGCATTGCGCATGAAATTTCACGTACCAGATTTGAAGTATAGTTGATTCCTTTGCTTACGTCAGCGAATGTTTCGGAGGCAAGTTTTGAAATAGAAACAATTTCTTCTATTGCATTTGTAATTTTTGTAAGTTCATCTCCGATTGTCTGAGATTGAGAACCTGAATCTTCTGAAAGTTTTCGGATTTCATCTGCAACGACGCTGAATCCCTTTCCGGCTTCGCCTGCATGAGCTGCTTCTATTGCCGCATTCATTGCAAGAAGATTTGTTTGTTCTGCAATGCTTGAAATAACTGTATTTGCTTCTTTTAGAGCCTGGCTTTCGCGTTCAATATCGTCAATTTTCAAATTTACTTCATTCTGTCGCTCTACACCGAGGACTGCCTTTTTTTCAAGTTCGCTGAATGAAACTGTCATTTTCTGAACTGACGTTGAAACGGAAGCGATATTGCTAATCATTTCTTCTACGGCTGCGCTTGCCTGTGTTACGCTTGAGGCCTGAGATTCAATCATCTTGTTCAGAGACTCGATATTTTCTGCAATTTCATTTACGGCACTTGAAGTTTCTGATACGCTTCTGTCCTGTGCGGAAACGCTTCTGTCCATCGATTCAATCTTCGTAATAATTTGTGTGATTGCAGCCATAGTGTCAGATGTGCTGTTATTTAAAAGTTCGCCTGCGTTTACAAGTTCGGATTTTGCACCTTTCATCGCTGAGATTATAGACTGCAGTTTTCCTGTAAACAGATTGAATCCCTCTACAATTCGTCCGATTTCGTTGTTTGATTTTACGGCAATTCGTTTCGTTAAATCTGCATCGCCTGTCGCAATTCCGCGGATTGCGCTTTCAACGACTGAAAGCGGTTTTGTCGAAATATATACAACAATTCCGGTAACAACAAGGAGTGCGACGACTAAAATAATCATTCCGAATGTGAGAGTTCTTACGATTGCGGTTTCTGCTGCAAAAAGGTTTTGTTGATAAAAAACGAGAATCAGGGTCCATGGCGTGTAGGCAACAGGTTTTGAAATAAAAATGATGTCGTGACCTTTGCCAAATTTCCCGTCAAAAATTTCATTTTTCTGATGTTCATACATATTTGCAATGGCATTGTATGATTCCGGAAAATCAGTTCTGGTCCTTTCAAATTCATCTTTTACCTTGTCCAGGTTCGAGCTGCTGCTTCCGACGTAGCTTCCGTTATTTCCAAAAAGAACTGAAAATCCTAAATCGTGCAAGTCCATTTCTCGTAAGAGTTCGTTCAATACATCCGGGTCAAGTGAGCCGTAAAAAAGCCCGACGTTTTTCCCGTTCGCCTTAATTGCCTTGCAGACATGAATAGAAATCTTTCCGGTAGTGCGCGCAGTGGTCGGATTGTCGATAAAATAATCGGCTCCTCCCATAATCGCCTTAAAATAATCCCTGTCCTGAACGTCACTTTCTGAACCGTTGTCTGTCCAGTTGTGTCCGCTTGCGTTTACGTATCCTATGTAGTTGAAACACTTCGGGCGGGTTGAAACGGCATCAGCCATGAATTTTATTACGGCTTCATCATCTTGACTCTTTGCGGCTTCGGATTTTGAATAATAGTCAAGAGCATTAAAATATGAATCAACCAAATGATTCATGCTTATGGAAGCTTGGTTTGCAAGTTCATTGGATTCAACCAAAACGGTATCTTTAATTTTTTTTCTTTGAGATTTCAGCTGTGATGAACATCTGGAGTGAATTCAGACAGACAACCATCAAGCCAAGAATTGCAATAATAAACAGAAAGAGTCTTTTACCTTTTCTTATTTTTCCGTCAACTATATCCATTTATATTCCCCTAATTTAAATTTTTACTTGGGGTGCCATTATAGAGATAATAGAGAAAAATGAGAATAGTTTTCTAAAAAAAAGTGAAGAACTGTTGAAAATGTATATAAATTTGTTGATTCTTTACGATATGTAATTTTGTATCACAAAATTACATAAAATGTCAATATTTGTGTAAGAAAAAATAAAATTTATTTTAAGAGATATTTCGAAAAAAGAGGCTCAACCACCGGACACTTTCATTTTTCTTTTTGCGAAGAGATAAAACTGCCTATATTTACTGGCAGGTAGAGTTCAGCCGGTTTCTTGAAGGCAAAATTAAAGAACTTGAAGCTGTCAGAAAATCTGGGAAATGACATGTTGCATACTTTAAGAAGCTCATATCAAGGTGATGCGTCTTATACGGGGGAGCACAGAATGGAAATATATCTTTTGGACAGAAATGAAGAAAGGGTTAGAATATTGAGAATATTTGTGATACATTGAAAGTTTCTCCTGCGGATTTATTCGGTGGCTCTAATGATGCAGAAATAAAATCTCGATTTTCTCCTTTGTAAAGGTTGTCCTTTTATTGAGCCTGTTCTGAAACGGCTAGTCGCAGAACGACTAGCGTTTTTCGAGGTGCCCTTAATTCTTTTTTAACGTTTGTAAAATCCAAACTATATTAAATTGCGGAGGTTGAATATGAATCCACATGAATTTGCTTGTATTACAAAAGATGCCATTGCAGAATTTGAAAAATGGTACGAAAAAAACGGTGCCGGTGGCGATAGGGAAGCTTTACAAAGTGCCTATCTTGCAGCTCACGCTTCTTTGATTGCAAGGTTTTCTAAATGGCTGGATGACGGACTTTTTGCCAACCCGGACGAGCCGCAGAATATTCCAGAGGGCGAAGGTTTTGATTTTTACATACAGGGTGCCATCAGCCGACAGGTAATGAAGTGGGCAAGGCAGCTTTTAAACGAACCAATTCAAGAAACCGTGGAAAAATACAATGAGCTTTTTATGAGGCAAGTGTATGTAATTATGAGCGCGTACAGCGGAAAGGAAATAAAATCCGAAGAAGATGACGACGGTATTTACGGCGAAGAAAATGAAGCCCGCCATCAGGTGTTTAATGATACCTTTGCGGCGATTTCTTGCATAAAGTCAGGAAAGCTTAATAAACAGGCAGTTGCAAATACCTTTAGGGCACTTGCTGATTTTTATGAAGAAGAATGGTAAGTGAATTCGTTCATTTTGAGCGTAGCCCATATTTTCCACTTTACGATGGATTTCTACCATACTATAATATAGGGCAGAAAAAATCGAAAACAGGATGAAAAATATGGGTAACGAAAAAACAACACCACTTATTGAAGCTATAAAAAAGAATGATATAGAAGAAGTCCGCAGACTGATTGAAGCTGGGGCGGATGTGAATGAAGCTGATAACGACGGTCGTACACCTTTAATGTATTGTACACCATCTGATTTAATTCAAATTGCAGAAGTTCTTATTAAATATGGTGCGGATGTGAATAAACTAGCAAATGATGCACGGACTCCATTAATGTTTGCAGCCCAGTATTCTGCAACTAGAATTGGTAAACTTCTCATTGAGCACAAGGCTGATGTTAATGCTGTAGATGGAGAATGTCGTTCCCCTCTAATGTACATTAGTATTTTAGAAGACTATGTAACTTCTACTGTGCCAATGGCCAAGTTACTCATCAAATACGGGGCAGATGTAAATGCAGTTGCAAATGATGGTAGATCTCCATTAATGTACGCTGCTTCTGGTGCTCAACTATATGCACTTGAAATTTCAAAACTTCTTATTGAACACGGTGCAGATATAAATGCCGTAAATAATAAGACAGGGGCAACAGTTTTAACTTATGCGGCAAAACATCATCAAAACAGATTGGTCGAGTTTCTAATTGAAAAAAAATTAGATGTGAATTCATCTGATAATGCAGGCCATACGCCTTTGATGTATACAGCAATGGACCTCAATCGTTCTGATATTGATACAGCAAAGCTTCTCATAGAGCATGGTGCAAATGTTAATGCCCGTAATAATAAAGGTGGAACAGCCTTAATGAGTGCTGTTTCTCATGGACATAGAAGTTTAGCTGAACTTCTTATAAAACATGGAGCTGATGTTAACGCTGTTACGATAAAAGGCTTATCAGTTTTAATGTGTTCTCGTTCTAGAGGTATGTCATGGTTTCTTATCGAGCATGGAGCAGATGTAAATGCCGTAGATAAAGATGGAAATACTGCATTATCCATTGCTAAACGAGACAATAATACAGAAATCATCGACTTACTCATAAAGAACGGTGCTAAATAAAAAAATCTACTTCCAGCCGTACTGCCGCATTTGTTCAACAGTATGGATGGATTTTTTATTTGTAAAATCTTTGAAAAACGTAAAAAAATTCCAAACTTTCCTTTACGCTTCATAAAACCGCACTATATTTCTATTCGTAAATAAGGGGATTGTATGAATAGAATCATTGAAGCCATCGAGAAGACAAAATCAAGTCCGGTTATAAAAGAATCTACGCTGGATTACAGCTATAAAATCAACGAATCTCAAAAGGACATGGTTGATTTAACTTTTGTAATTAAAGGCGCACCGGAAGACGGAGATGTAAAAGTAAACGTAAGCGCTTCTTTTTACGTTCTTGATGACACTTTCGCTTTTTGCCATGTCATTTCTTCTTATCAACAGTATTCAACAAGGGTTTCGTACAGGATTCTTTCTGATTTTATAGTCGGAATTGTCGTGGAAACACTGGAGTTGGTTCAGGACTATGAGTAATTTTATTATGGCACACCCGCTTTTTTCAGTTATGGTAATCGGTTCCCTGCTGGGAACTCTTATTACATTCATTTTTCCGTACTATGCAAAAGTCTATTTTTGTGCCGGCAGGGGATTCAGAATCGGCAACCTGGGACTGTACGCATTCATACACGACGGTTGGGGACATTTTATCGGAAACTTGTTATACATAATTCCATCTTCATTAATGATTGAACATCTTTGCCACAAAACTGGCTGCCCGCTAAGCTTAATCTTTGTGATTATGCTAATAAATGCCCTTGTTGGAATCATACCGGTTTGGTTTTCTGACGGCTTAACCATATGTGGGCTTTCTTCAAACGCCATCATGCTTTTGGAAATGGCATTCGTATGGTTTGGAATGCTTTCAGAAAGATTCAGGGTGGTGTGGTTCGGTGTTGCAATCGCAGAAGCCGTCATAATCATTTGTACAGATTCTGCACAGGCAAAAAACTACAAATTCGGGCACAACTTGGGCTTAGTCCTTGGGGCTGTATTCGGCTTCGGATTTTATTACTTATTCGCTTAAGGTTAAGCGTATTTTATTTTTGCGTTTCTTGAATTCAGACTATATTAGAGGTGTTCGGAAACTTCAGTTTTCCGAACACCAACTTAAAAATTGCTACTCCGCAAGGCTTTAGCCTGAGGAGTTGTCAGACCAGAGAGGAAACCAACAAGGTTTCCGAACAGGTCTATTATTCAAAGGAGTTAATGCTATGTACGAAGTTGAAAAATACGTTTTTGTTTGGAAAGATGTTCCTAAGCCTGAAAATACAGACAGGGGAGTCTGGAAAAAATCTCCTTCTGGTTCTCATCGTTCATTTATGTCAGCGGAATTCGCAAAGGAATATAAAATTTCTTACACCGTTGTATACGAAGATGAATCTGTCTACAAAAGCGACAAGGAAAACTTTGACAAAGATTTTTCCGCTGGACTTTCTTCCATTGGTTATTCGGCGGAACAACTTCCTGAACTCTTAAAAGAGGCTGAATATACTTGTAGTAAAATGCCCATGACTTTTCGCGAATGGAAAGAAAATAAGGCAAAACAAAAATCTTAAAAAAAAAGGACCAGCTATAAAAACAGGAGTTTTGCATGAATAAAAAGCTATTTTTTTTTGCTGTTTTTTCCCTTAAAAGACTGTCGTACAAAAAGCAGCTCTGTTGCCGGACAAAAGATTTCTGACATCCTTAAAAAAGGACTTTACAAGTCACGATGGCGGCAAAACAACAACAGAGGATATCTTGGTAGAATGAGCATAAATGAAGGTTTAATTACCTGCTGGTTCAACGAACTTGACGAAATGCAACACGACCTTCTGATTGACTACAAAACTGTATCTGTAAAAAGAAATTAAGGGCACACGGAGTTTTTCGCTGTAAGGGAGGCAACAACATGCTTGAAACAAACGAAGCCTGCATGAGCCAGAATCAGCTTGACGATATTTTGTCTAGTGGCTTTAGCTACACGCCGTCTCAAAAAGAGCTGGATACAAAAGTCCTGTATGATGACTATTACGTGTCGCTTATCTGGCATGTGGCATATTGTCTTAGTGCCGCCGCATGCGAAAGCAGTTGTGATAGAAAGTATGGGAATTATCTTACTGCTGGCGATAAAATCGAGCAGATAGCTCGTGTCCGTGAGCTTATTACAGAAATCGAAGAACTTAAAGGACGGAAAGTAGTTCGAAATCCAAAACTCAGGGACCTTAATTTAGGTGACTTTAATAATGACATTGCGCACATTCAGAAGCTTATAAAAGAAATAAAACACTATGGTTGTCCAGATTACATGAAACCTTATTTTTTAAAGTTTGTGGAAATCTATAAAAATATTCCTAAACCTATACTGATTTCAAATTAATCAAGGGGAAATGCGTATGTTCAGAGTTGTAGAAAGAAAAGTTTCATTTTTTTTGTTTGGAAGCAAACGTATGAAGAATCTTTTTGACAGGCTTTTTAAGAAAGAGACTCATCTCGTCACTGACGGTGACTTTGACTCCAGATATAAAATCGTAGTGATCAAAGGTTTCAATGATACGACTCCGTACATATACGAACTTGATGATGACAGCTACACAAGGGTTTTGTTTGAGATTCCGAATGATTACACAAAAAATGATGTAAAAGTCTACAAATTTTCTACCGGAGTAAAGGAACTGTGCATAATAAAACTGCTGCCCCTGCTGTTCGATAATGAATATGACTACAACAGAAACGATTTTATAGCTTACTTAAAAAATGCAGGTTGCTCAGACATCGTTATGGACGCATTCATAAGCTGCACTGCAAGCGACATCAATAACGATTACATGCCTAAATCGAGATACGTCAGAGTGTATGACTATGACGGAAAATTTCTTGGAAAAAGATGGTTGTCAATAAAATACTTTTAAAAATACGAAAAAAAAATTAGAAAAATTTTAAGGAAAATTTTTTAGTCTCCAAAAATGCTATTTAAACGTGCCGGGAAGAGATTAAAAAGCAAAAGCTGAATCTCTCAAGTTTTTTTATGCGAAGGAGAAAATTTCTATGATTAAAATCAATTCATTGTACTCAGCATCACTTAATCCGTTGAACCGAGACGCAGAACATGTTCTTGCAGAAAAGGTAAAAAACGGGGATGCTGCTGCAAGGGAGACTTTAATCCGTTCAAACATCCGCTTTGCACTGTCTGAAGCGCGCAAGTATCAGGGCCACGGTCTTGACTTTGACGACTTGTGCTCAGAGGCGACGGCTGGGCTTATTAAGGCCGTTGACCATTTTGATTCAAGCCGCAATGTCCGCTTCATTACCTGTGCCGTTCTGTGGATTAAAAACGAAGTTCTTGCTTCGATTAATAAATGCGGTTACACGCAAAGGCTTTCAAACAATGACTACAGGGCAATGATTAAGCTCAGAAAAAATTTACACAAATATCAGGACGTAATGGATGAAAACGAACGCCTTAATCTTGCCGCTTCTTCAACTGGGATAACTTATAAAAAGGCACTTGAATTGTTAAAAACTAATTCTCCGTGCATAAGTCTTGATGCACCCGAAGAAAATAAAAATAAAAACAGCACAATCTGCTCGTTTTTGAACATGCTTTATGATTCTTCAACTGTTTTGCCGGAAGACGCTGCAATCAACGCGTGTTTCAAACAGGAGTTTTACAAGAAATTGAACAGCTGTTCTAAAGTCGAGCGGGAAATTTTTATCCTGCACAATGGATTTGACGGTTATAAGGCTCATTCTTTTACTCAGCTTGGAAAAATGTACGGTCGCACCAGACAGTGGGCGTTTTTAAAAGAGCAGGCTGTTGAACGCCGCCTTTACGAAGAGCTAAAAGACTGGATTGCTTAAGTATTAAAAAATGGACTTGTTCGTAAAAGGTACTTGCAAAATCTCTGTCGTTTTGTGGACAAGTCCAATGGATTTTTGAAATTTTCTCGATATAATAACGCTTATGGAAGAAAAATATTCTGAAGATTACGAGCACCTTCTAAGATACCATGATAATCCCAAGCCTGATATAGCTGCAGAAGAAGCTGATTTTTTTGAGAAAAAATATAATAAACTTATAAATCACTATTGCATGCTTTTTTTAAGGTTTGGGAAAACTACAAGCTTAAAACATTCAAATACAGATAAAATAGATTTTGAAGAGCGGTATGGCTTTACCCGCGACCAGTCCTTTTTGCAGCAGGAAAAAAAGTATTTTACTCGGAGGATTGGTTCTTACGTTGCAAGGGCAGTTGAGCATTTTAATCCTGACAAGGTAAATGAAAAAGAAAACTACAGTTTTGCATACTATCTTAAACTGTGGCTAAAAACAGGTCTTCGGGACATAAGAAGAAAATACAACGAGTGCCTTGTAAAAGAGATTCCAAACAACAATTATGCTGAAACTGAATTTACACTAATAGAAAGAATTGATGCAGAAATAATGAACAAAAATCTTGCGAAGGTCTTGAAAACTCTTTCCCCTCTGGATAAAAAAATTTGCGACGAGCTTTCAGAAGGTAAAAAGCAAAATGAAATACAAATTCAAAATCCAGAAACTGGCAATTTGTATTCTGCAAGTTACATTTGCAAACGCATCAAGTCCATTCGTTCTGTAATGTCGCAATATGGATTGGAGGAGTTTTAGAAAGTCTTTGAGTTCTCTTTGTGTTTGTCGATGCATGGACGAGTAAATTCTGCCGAAAATTCCTATTATCCGTTGACAAAGTAAATTCCAGAATCTATAATAAGTTATTCTTTCGTACATATTTATTCTTTGTTTGAATTTTAATAATAATTCCTAGAAAACAATCCAAAATTTATGTTTAGTTTATATTTTATTCTTAATGGAGAAAAATTAAGATGCCATTGATTTCAAGACGCCGAACAAAAAGCGATGTGGCTGAAGAATCTCAGAATGAGTCGGGTAACTCTCAGCAGTTGGAACTTGACCTTCAACCTGAATCCTATGTGAGCGAGCAGACTGTGCAGCCGGCGGATTCTGTTGGTGCGGAGACTCAGCAATCTCCTTCTGGTGAGGCTCCGGCAGTGCAGTCGGATGCAAACTTTACGGAAAATGCCGAATCATCTGCAAATAATGAAAATACCGAAGAAAAACCTGCAAGAGTCGTTGTAAGACGTGGAAGAAGGGCTGTGCCAAAAGCTGATAAGATTCAGCAGGAAAATCCTTCTGATGGCGCTTTGCAGGCTGGAGCGGATGAAACTCAAAATCAGGAAGCTGTTCAGGAAACTTCTTCTGAGGCTACGAATACGGAAGATGGAGGAAGAACCTATACTCCGCAGGGCGGAAGTTTTAATGATGAGCGACCTTCTTATCGACCGCGCGGGCGTTTTAACCGTTATGAAAACCGAGGCGATAACCGCGGACGCCGTGGAAATTATAGAAATTACGAAGCACGCAATGCTGCTAAAGATGCTGCCGTAGAGGCGGCTCAGATAATCGAAAATCCTGCCGAATATGAATCTAAGCCTAGACTTGTAATTAATGATTTGACAAAAATGAGTATGCCAGAGCTTCGAAATCTCGCAATTCAGTATGGATATGCGGAAGACGAACTTCCGGCCATGAAGAAGCAGGATCTTATTTTCGTTATTTTGAAGGCTCACACCGAGCGTGGCGGTATTATTTTTGCTTCTGGTGCCCTTGAGATTTTGCCTGACGGTTACGGATTCTTGCGAAGCCCTCAGAATAGCTATCTTCCAGGTCCTGATGACATTTATATTTCACCTAGCCAGATTCGTCTTTTTAACTTGAAGACTGGTGATACGGTTTACGGACAGACACGTAGCCCTAAGGAAGGTGAGAGGTTCTTTGCTCTTTTGAGAATCGAGACCGTAAACTTTGATGAGCCACGAATTGCACAGACTCGTGTTCCTTTTGAGAATCTTACCCCTCTTTATCCAGACCATAAACTTACACTTGAGACGACTTCGGCTGAGTACAGTACTCGAATCGTAGATTTGTTCGCACCTATCGGAAAAGGTCAGCGTCTTTTGATTGTCGCTCCTCCAAAGGCCGGAAAAACTATTCTCATGCAGAAAATTGCAAACGCAATTACTACTAACAACCCGGAGGTTTACCTTATCGTTCTTTTGATTGATGAGCGTCCTGAGGAAGTTACTGAGATGGAGCGTGCGATTAAGGGCGAGGTCATTTCTTCAACGTTCGATGAGCAGGCTACAAGACACGTTCAGGTTGCGGAGATGGTCCTTGAAAAGGCTAAGAGGCTTGTTGAGCACAAGCGGGATGTCGTTATTCTTCTTGACTCTATTACACGTCTTGCACGCGCTTACAACCAGACTGTTCCGACTTCTGGAAAGGTTCTTTCGGGTGGTGTTGACTCGAATGCTTTGCACAAGCCGAAGCGATTTTTTGGTGCTGCACGAAACATTGAAGAAGGTGGTTCTCTCACAATCATTTCTACGGCCCTGATTGATACTGGCAGCCGAATGGATGAGGTTATCTTTGAGGAATTCAAGGGAACTGGAAACAGTGAGATTGATCTTGACCGAAAACTTGCGGAGCGGCGTCTTTTCCCTGCTATCAACATCAAAAAGTCTGGAACGCGAAAAGAGGACTTGCTTCTTGACGAGAACACGTTGCAGAAACTTTGGGTTCTCCGTAAGGTTATTAGCCCTATGGAAGATGCTGAAATTATGGAACTTATTCTCGGTCAAATGAAGAAGAGCCGAAACAATGAGGCTTTCCTTGCTATGATGAATACAGGCTCTGCCGCAGTGGAGTAATTTTGATTTTTGTTTTGTATACGAAAAATTGTTTTGTCTGCCGTTTTTTTAATTGACAGTAAAGTAGATTTTTCGTATACTTATTGACACCTATTGCCCGGGTGGCGGAATTGGCAGACGCGCTAGGTTCAGGTCCTAGTTCTAGCAATAGAGTGTGGGTTCAAGTCCCATTTCGGGCATTTTCGGCGGATTCTTTCTGAATCCGCTTTTTTTATGCGTTTTGATTTCCTTATTTTCTTCTAAATCCTTACAGTGCAAGCACTTATAAAATAAATTCGACACGCTCAGCGAAAAAATCGCCCGGGTGGTTGCCGGAATTGACTTGAACAAGGGTCACGTTTATCTTTCGCTCGGTAGCTGTATCTTGTCCTAGAACTAAAGTTCCACTTGCAAAATAAAAAAGTCACTCACAAAAAATGCGTAAAATTGTATGATAAACTGATTTTTGGCAACGAGGCCGTTCTGATTTTTTCAGGACGGCTTTTTTTTTGTTTAGGGGGAAAAATGAAACTTACACCCAGAGAAACTGAAAAGCTCTTGCTTTCGTATGCTGGATTTGTGGCGGAAAGGCGGAAAGAGCGTGGTTTGAAGCTCAATTACGTGGAGGCGGTGGCTTATATTTCTTCGGCTTTGATGGAAAAGGCCCGCGACGGAAAATCTGTGACCCAGCTCATGCAGGAAGGCGCAAAACTTCTGACGACCGCAGATGTTATGGAAGGCGTGGCTGATATGATAAATGAAGTTCAGGTTGAGGCAACTTTCCCAGACGGAACAAAACTCGTTACGGTTCACAATCCGATTCGGGAAGTTGAGTAGGCGGAGGGCATTATGAAAATCGGTGAAATAATTTCCTGTAACAAGACGATTGAATTGAACCTGAGACGAAAGACGATTCAGCTTGATGTGACGAATAAGGGCGACCGGCCTGTTCAGGTTGGCTCGCATTTTCATTTTTATGAGGTGAATAGTCTTCTTTCTTTTGATAGAAAAGCGGCTTTCGGCTTTAAGCTTGATATTCCTTCAGGGATGAGCGTTCGCTTTGAGCCAGGCGAGACAAAAACGGTTCAGCTTTGCTCTTTTGGCGGAAAATCTGAGATTTACGGACTGAACAATCTGACAAACGGAAAGGCGGAGGCAGGAAAATGAGTTACACGATTGACGGAAAAAAATACGCGCTGATGTACGGCCCGACTACCGGCGACAAAATCAGACTTGCTGACACAAATCTTCTGATTCAGATTGAAAAAGACTTTACGGTTTACGGCGACGAAGCAAAATTCGGTGGTGGAAAGACACTTCGTGACGGAATGGGGCAGTCGGTGAACACAACGAGCGATGGCGGTGATTTGGACTTGGTAATCACAAATTGTGTAATTCTTGATTATACAGGAATTTATAAAGCCGACATCGGAATCAAAGACGGAAAAATCGCTGGAATCGGAAAGGCCGGAAATCCTGACACGATGGACGGCGTAACTCCGGGAATGACTGTGGGAGCTTCCACTGAGGCACTTGCGGGCGAGGGCTTGATTTTAACGGCGGGCGGAATCGACACGCACATTCATTTTATTTCGCCTGAGCAGGTCGAGACAGCCCTTTGTTCCGGAGTCACAACGATGATTGGCGGCGGAACTGGCCCCTGCGACGGAACGAATGCAACGACTTGCACGCCCGGAAAATGGAATCTTGAAATGATGCTAAAGGCGGCGGAAGATTTTCCGATGAACATTGGATATCTCGGAAAAGGAAACTGCTCGAACAAAACGGCTCAGAGCGAGCTTGTGGCCCAGATTAAGGCTGGGGCTTGCGGCCTAAAAATCCATGAGGACTGGGGCACGACTCCTGCCGCTATTGATGCCGCGCTTACGATTGCTGACCAGTATGATGTTCAGGTTTGTATTCACACTGACACTTTGAACGAGGCTGGTTGCGTTGAGGACACTCTTAAAGCAATCAACGGGCGGACTATTCACACTTATCACACGGAAGGAGCGGGAGGCGGGCACGCGCCGGATATTCTCAAAGTGGCGGGGCACGAAAATGTAATCCCTGCCTCAACGAACCCCACGATGCCTTTTACGGTTAACACGCTGGACGAGCACCTGGATATGCTCATGGTCTGCCATCACCTGGACAATAAAATCCCTGAGGATGTTGCTTTTGCTGACAGCCGAATCAGGCCTGAGACGATTGCTGCAGAGGACGTTCTTCACGACATGGGGGCTTTGAGCATTATGTCGAGCGACTCTCAGGCGATGGGGCGAGTTGGCGAAGTAATTACCCGAACATGGCAGACGGCCCACAAAATGAAAGAAGAGCGCGGTCATCTTGAAGCAGACTGCTGCTGCAAAAAATCTGACGATTCAGGCGACTGTGAAGAAAACGACAATTTTAGGGCAAAACGTTATGTTTCAAAATACACGATAAATCCTGCGATTGCGCACGGAATTTCTGAATATGTCGGCTCGGTCGAAGTCGGTAAGATGGCGGATCTGGTTTTATGGAACCCGGCATTTTTTGGCGCAAAGCCAGACATCGTGATTAAGGGCGGGGCGGTTGTTCTTTCAAAAATGGGCGACTCAAACGCTTCGATTCCGACCTGTCAGCCGGTTTACTACCGGAACATGTTCGGCTTCTACGGAAAGGCAAAATATTTTACCTGCGCGACATTTCTTTCCCAGGCGGCGATTGAAGATAAATTGCCGGAAAAACTGGGGCTTGAAAAAATCTGCCTGCCTGTAAAAAACTGCCGTAAAATCGGTAAAAAAGACATGAAATTTAATGACGCGCTTCCAAAAATTGATGTTGACCCGGAAAACTATCATGTCACGGCGGACGGAGAGATGATTGTGAGCAAGGCCGCAAGCTCTCTTCCGCTTACACAGCGATATTTCTTGTTTTAGCAAATGGAGACCTGAATGATTTGCGAGAAAATTCTTGGAAAAATCGGCGAAGAGCAATTTAACGGAAAGAAAATAGATTATGTTGATTTTGAGTGGCACGAAACATATTCAAAACTTCACCGAAAAACATCAAGGAGTGGGCGGGATGTCGCAATCAGCCTGGACGATTCGATTTTAAAGATTGGAATTAAGCCCGGCGATGTTCTTGGAGTTGAAGACGACACTGTGATTTGCGCCGATGTTTTGCCTGTGGAAATTCTGAGCGTGAATGTGGGAACTTCGACCTTTTTTAACGGTGCGAAAGTGGCTTACGAAATCGGAAACTGCCATGCGCCGCTTTTTTTCGGAAAATCTGACTCGGAGCTTGTAACGATTTACACGGAGCCGATGGAACGACTTTTGAAGGGACTGGCTTCCGTCGGATATTCAGTTGAAGTCGAAAAGCGGACGGAAAAACTCGATTTTTCAAAACAGATTTCTTCGATAGTCGGACATTCGCATCACCACCATGAGCATTGATTTTTTCGAACTCTTGCAACTGAACGACGCGACTTTTCCGATTGGAAGCTACACTCATTCGTGGGGGCTTGAAACTTTCGTTCAAAAAGGAATCATCCACGATTCAGAATCAGCAGAATCTTATTTACGCGCTGAACTTGAATCGAATTTCCTGACCAATGATTTTTTGTGCGTAAGGCTTTCGTATGAGGCGGCGGAAAAGTCAGACTGGCAGGAAGTCCTTGAAATCGATGAAATCTACAACGCCTCGAGAAATGCAAAGGAAATCCGCGAGGGAAGCAAAAAACTTGCGGCGAGATTTTTAAAAACCGTGAGTCTGTGGAAAAATCTGAATGGCGGCGAAGAAAATGAAGAAAATTCCTGTGCGCCAAAGCATTTTCCGACGGCTTACGGCTTTCACTGTGTGCAGTCAAAAATCAGTGAGGAAGAGGCCTTGAAGGCATTTTTGTACAGCCAGATTTCAGCGAGGGTTGTGACGGCGGTAAAGCTGGTTCCACTCTCGCAAAGTGAAGGTCAGAAAATCCTGCACAAACTTTTCGCACTTTTTGGGGAGATTTTAGAAGAAGTCATGCAGCTTTCGAAGGATGACCTGTGCCGCTCCAGTCCGCAGAGCGAGATTCTTTCGATGCAGCACGAATTTTTGTATACGAGATTGTACATGAGCTAGCATGAAAAAATTACATCCATGTAATTTTTTCATGGCCGAGTTTTTGTTGATAACAAAAACTCGCTAGTCGTTGCATCCATGCAACATTAAGAAAGGAGGAAATATGCGATTTACAAAAATCGGTGTGGCGGGGCCTGTTGGGTCTGGAAAGACAGCTTTGGTTGAGGCTTTGACCCGCCGCCTTGCTTCAAAATATTCGATTGGCGTTATCACGAACGACATTTACACAAAAGAAGATGCGGAATTTTTGACCGCACATTCAGTGCTTCCAAAAGAGCGGATTCTTGGCGTTGAAACTGGTGGCTGCCCTCACACCGCAATCCGCGAGGATGCTTCGATGAACCTTGAGGCCGTTGACGAGCTTCGAGCGCGCTTTCCCGACATTGAACTCATGTTCATTGAAAGCGGCGGCGACAATCTTTCGGCCACATTCAGCCCGGAACTTGTGGACGCTACGATTTTCGTAATCGATGTGAGTGAGGGCGACAAAATCCCGAGAAAGGGCGGTCCTGGAATCATGAGGAGCAATCTCCTTGTCATCAATAAAATCGACCTTGCCCCCTATGTCGGAGCCAGCCTTGAAGTGATGGCGCGTGACTCAAAAAAGATGCGGGGAGAAAAGCCTTTTGTGTTCACGAACATACGCACTGGAGAAGGAATTGACGAAGTGATTGCCTTTTTGGACCGAAATGTTTTCTTTACGGATTTGACAGAATCTAGTCATTCCGAATTTAGTTCGGAATCTTGATATGAATCAGTTCGGAAAAGTCTCCCGGTTTGAACTCACAGCCGCCCGCTCAAAAAACGGCACGACTTTCATAAAAGACAGTTTTTTCACTTCTCCATTTAAAATCATGAAGCCCTTCCAAAATGAAGACGGCGGAATTACGGTCTTCCAGCAATCAGCTTCTCCGGGAATCCTTGCAGGCGACGCTCAGAAACACAAGATAATAGTAGAAAAAGGAGCGAATCTTGAAATTGTGAGTCAGTCTTTCGAGAAAATCTTCAAAATGGAAGAAGGCGAAAAGGCTGAACGAAAAATTTCTGCAAGCGTGGGCGAGGGCGGAACTTTGATTTACGCTCCCAACCCCTGCATTCCCTTTGCGAAGAGCAATTTTGTTTCAAGCACGAAAATTTCTCTTTCAGCGGGGGCGAAACTGATTTACGAGGACTGCATTTGTGCCGGCAGGGTTGCCTGTGGCGAAGTCTTTGATTTTAGGGCCTACAAGAATCTGATTGAAATCCGCCGTGAAGAAAAATTGATTTTCCGCGAGAACAACTTTTTTGAGGGCGGAGAAAAGAAAAATCTTTTGCAAAGCAAAGTGAGCTTTGGAGAGTTCACACATTCGGGCACAATGCTGATTTTCGGATTCGAGAAAACTGTTAGGGAAGTGCGGGAGATTTTGGGACTGGAAGAAAAGCTTTTGTACACGGAAGAATACAGACGCAAAGTTGATGACTTGGGAAGAAATTCAAGCGCAAACGAGAAAATCTTAATCGAAGCAAGCGAAACTGACTCCGGGGATATTGTCGTGCGGGTGCTGGGGAAGGGTGCGCAGAAGATACAAAATGTATTTTCTTTCCTGAAAGAAAAGCTTTTAAATACATGATGTATTTTTTTGGATTTCAACAAAATTGCAAAAAATACATCATGTATTTTCTTTGTCAGCGAAAAAGAAGCAAATTCCCATCACCCAATCGCCATCTTAGCTTGAATCGCCTGGGAATCTGCGTCCTTTGTAAATCCGCTCAGTGTGATTTCGCCTTTGTCCATTACGTAATAGCGGCTGCTCACCGAAAGAACGAAGTCCAGGTATTGTTCGACAATCAGAATCGTAATTCCCAGCTCCTTATTCACTCGCTCAATGGCGGTGGCTATGTCTTCGATGATTGACGGCTGGATTCCTTCGGTCGGCTCGTCCAGAATCAAAAGTTTTGGGTGGCTCACGAGTGCTCTTGCGATTGCGAGCTGCTGCTGCTGTCCGCCGCTCAGGTTTCCGCCTTTTCGGTTCATGAAGGTCTTTATAATCGGGAAAAGTTCAAAGATTTCCTCGCCGATTTCGCCTTTTCCGCCTGAGACTTGCAATCCAAGCTCCAGATTTTCTGCCACTGTGAGCTGGGGAAAGATTTCCCGGCCTTGCGGAACGTAGCCGATTCCGAGGGCTGCTCGTTCGTAGGTCTTTTTCCCGATGATTTCTTTTCCGTCAAGGAGAATGCTTCCTTCGGGCGTTTTGACCATTCCCATTATGCTTTTTAGTGTTGTGCTTTTTCCAACGCCGTTTCGTCCGACAAGGCACACGATTTCGCCTTTTGGAACGCTCATCGAAAGCGATGGAATTATCCGGCTTTCTCCGTAATATGAACTGAGATTTTTGATTTCTAACATTTCTTCGTGCCTCCTGTACTCTGGCTTCTTCTGATTATGCCACGCCGCTCTTGTGGAACTTTCCGCGTCCGAGGTAAACTGCCTTTACTTTTTCGTCCGCAAGGACTTGTGCCGCGCTTCCTTCCGTCAGGATTTTTCCTTCGTGCATCACGGTCACTGTGTCGGCGACGGCTTTAACGAATTCCATATCGTGCTCCACAACAACGACCGCATACTGTTTGGCGATTTTTTTGATAATTTCGCCTGTTTTTTCGGTCTCGGCTTTTCCCATGCCCGCAACCGGTTCGTCAAGAAGAACGACCGCCGGTTCCTGCACCAAAAGCATTCCGATTTCAAGCCACTGTTTTTGTCCGTGGGAAAGGGAAGATGCCTTTTCGTCTTTTTTTTCTGTGAGCGAGATAAAATCCAGAATCATTTCAATCCGTTTCTTTTGTTTTTCGGAAATTCTAAAGAGCAGGGAAGAAATTACATTCTTCTGGCCTTTGAGGGAAATTTCCATGTTTTCCCAGACTGTAAGGCTCGTAAAGACTGAAGGAGCCTGAAATTTCCGCCCGATTCCTTCATTAACTATGTCCGCCTCACGCATTTTTGTTAAATCCATGTTCGTGTACTGTCTCAAACCAACGTCGATGCCACCGTGATAGATGATTTTTCCGTTTGAGGGCTTGGTTTTTCCGCAGATGATGTCGAGAAGCGTAGTCTTTCCTGCACCGTTCGGACCGATGAAAAAGTGCACTTTGTTCGGCATGATTTTTGTGTTCACATCGCTCAGAGCCTTGAATCCGTCGAATTCAACTGAAATATCGTTGATTTCTATGACTGGCGTAATTTTTGAATTAGTTTCGCTCATTTTTTTGCTCCTTTTGTCCAAATTTTCCCTTTATTAGATTCTTAACATCAACGCAAATTCCCATCACACCGCGAGGAAGGAAAAGAACGACTAGCACGAAAATTGCTCCGATGAAGTACGACCAGATTTCCGGGAAATTCTCGCTGATTAAAGTCTTTGTGATGTTCACTAAGAATGCGCCCAAAACCGCGCCGATTAAATTTCCTCTTCCGCCCACGGCAACCCAAATCGCCATGTCGATTGAGTTGGAAATGCTCATTTCGGAAGGTGAAATGATTCCGCTGAAAGGAACAAAGAGCGCGCCCGCAATTCCTGTGAAAACCGCGCTGAGGCTGTAAACGAAGGTCTTGTAATTGGCCACCTGATAGCCGGAAAATCTCGTCCTGTTTTCACCGTCACGGATTGCAACGAGGACTTTTCCGCATCTTGTCCGCATGACCCAAGAAAACAAGGCGTAAGTCAGAATCAAAATCGCAAGCGCAACATAGTACCAGATGTATTTCGTGGTTTTGCCTGCAATCGGGAGACCGAAAAGCGTTGAAAAGTCGGTGATTCCGTTTGTGCCGCCAGTGTATTCCTGTAAGCCGACAAAAAGCGTGACAAAAACTAGGGCGAGTGCTTGAGAAAGAATTGAAAAATAAACGCCTTTGATTCTGTTTGTGAATGTCAGAAGTCCAAGCAGGAAAGCGAGCAAGGCCGGAACCATAATGACCATGAAAATCGTAGTGGAAGGAGTTTTGTAAAAATCCCAGAACCACGGAAGACTTGTTCTGCCGCTCCAGCTCATAAAGTCGGGGAGTGAAGAAGAGCTTGCAACGAGCTTTAAGTACATTCCGAAGCCGTATCCGCCAAGACCGAAGAAAACGCCGTGCCCCAAGCTCAGAATGCCTGTGTGGCCCCAAATTAAATCAAGGGAAAGCGCGACAATCGCATAAGTGATGTATTTTCCCACAAGACTCACTCGGAACGGAGAAAGAAAAAGCGGAAGCAGAGCTACAATCATCATTATTGCGGCGAATGCAAGATTTTTCTGTCTGAAAGTGAGGCCTTCGATTGTCGGCGTGCTTTCTGACTCGTCAAGACTTCGCGAGCGAATGGTGAACAAGCCCTGCGGCCGCTTTTGGAGGAACATAATTACGAGGAAGAGAACGATTGCCTTTGCGATGTTTGCCGAAGTTCCGAACTGAATCGCGGCATTGCTCATTCCGATTAAGAGTGCGCCCGCAATAGAGCCGGCAAGTTTGCCAACGCCACCAAGAACGACGACCATGAATGTATCGACGATATAGTTTTGTCCGAGCGAAGAGCCGACCGGTCCCAAAAGACAGAGCGCCGCACCCGCAACTCCCGCAAGGCCTGAGCCGATTGCAAAAGTAAGTGTGTCAATCCGGTTTGTGTGGATTCCAAGGCACTGAGCCATAGAACGGTTCTGCATGGTAGCCCGGACTTTTTTTCCGTAAGAAGTTTTGTACATCAAGAGGTACATTAAAAGAAGACAAAATGCCACGAGCAGGATGATGAAAAGTCGTTTGTAAGTCATAATCACACCCGCGACTTCAAAATTTCCGTTCAAAACAGAAGGGGCTGAGACGTTGACGTTCGGGGCTCCAAAAACTGAACGAGCAAGCTGCTGCAAAACAAGACTCACGCCCCAGGTTGCAAGAAGCGAATCAGTTTCGCGGCCATAAAGCCGTTTGATGACAAGCTGTTCAAGTGCCGCTCCGAATCCTGCTGAAACAAAAAACGATACCAGAATCGCAACAGGATAATACAAATCAAAGGCTGAAGTGGGCAGAAATCGAATAAAAAAATTCTGTACAAGGAAAGTGCTGTATGCGCCAATCATAATGAACTCGCCATGAGCCATATTGATGACGCGCATAAGTCCAAAAGTTATAGAAAGTCCCAGTGCCGCCAAAAGTAGAATTGAACTGAGACTAATACCGTTAAACAAAATCGTAAAAAATGTATTCATAAAATATCCTCTAAAACAAGGATGGCAAAAGTTGCCACACGGATTCGATTTTGCTACTCAAAATCATATTTTAAAATTTCTAAAACTGAGATTCCGTAGAAATTTCGAATCCAAACAGCCACAATAATGAAAGCTTTTGGTGTGGCATACATGGGGGGACGGGGGGCGACTGTCTAAAAAGTGCCGTCATGCCGAATTTATTTCGGCATCTGCATCATCTGTAGTGTAATAGTCCCCGAATCAAGTTCGGGTTGACACTAGAAAATTGAGGTTTCAGACGGTCTGGGGGAGTGGAGACTTCCCCCTTTAATTTGCTAACCGCTACCTTCTAATTTTTACAATCCCTTAGCCCATGCGTAAGTTGAGAGGAATGGGTCTGGCTTTACAGCATCGCTTGTTGCCCAAACTTCATCGATAAGTCCGCTTTCGTTGATTTTTCCGATTCGGACCGGCTTGTAGATGTGCTGGTTTTCGCCATCGAGCGTGACTTTGCCTTCAGGGGCGTCGAATGTGAGTCCTTTTGCGGCGGCCTTAACTTTTTCTACGTCGAACGAGCCTGCTTTTTCGGCAGCCATTGCCCACAAGTAAACTCCGATGTAACCGGCTTCAATCGGGTCGTCCGTAACTCGCTTTTCGCCGTAAGCTGCCTTGTAAGCGGCAACGAAAGCGTCATTCTGGGCAGTTTTTGTTGTCTGGTAATAGTTCCATGCAACATAGTGACCTTTGAGGTTTTCGATTCCAACGCCACCGACTTCTTCCTCGGCGATTGAGAAACTCATTACCGGAATTGAGTCGGCTGTGATTCCTGCGTCAGTGAGTTGCTTGAAGAATGCAACGTTTGAGTCACCGTTGAGCGTGTTGATGATGCAATCTGTTTTTGCAGACTGAATCTTACTTACGATTGTCGCAAAATCTGTGTGTCCCATCGGTGTGTATTCTTCGCCGGCGACCGAACCGCCAATGTCTGCAAGCTGAGCTTTGATGATTTTGTTCGCTGTTCGTGGGAAGACATAATCACTTCCGACTAAGAACATATTTTTTCCGAATTCGTTCGCGCAGAATTCAACTGCCGGAACTGCCTGCTGGTTTGGAGCCGCACCCATGTACATGATGTTAGGACTCATTTCCATTCCTTCGTACTGAACCGGATACCAAAGAAGTGCGCCTGTTTCTTCAACGACTGGCTTTACCGCCTTTCTTGAAGCGCTCGTCCAGCAACCAAAAATTGTCGCGACCTTGTTGTTCTGAATCAATTTTCGTGCCTTTTCTGCAAAAATCTGCGGCTCTGAAGCGCCGTCTTCCTGAACGACTTCAATCTGCTTTCCAAGAACTCCGCCTTTTGCGTTGATTTCTTTGATTGCGAGCATTTCAGCGTCACGTACAGAAGTTTCTGAGATTGCCATCGTACCGCTCAAAGAATGCAAGATTCCGACTTTTACGGTCTTTGTCTCCTCTTTTTTATTGCATGAAGTAAGTGTGAGTGTGCCGAGAGCTGCCCCTGCCGCCAGGATAGTTGTGAGAATTTCATTAATTGCTTTTTTCATAAATTTTGCCTCCAAGTTTTATAAAAAAAAGGCGTCCGCTTTCTTTGCCAGCCAAGAAAACAGACGCCTTTGTCTTTATCTTAATTCTTTAAATTCAGATTTTTATGCATTCTTTCGCCTCTTTATAATAGAAAGAACTGCAAAAATGAGCATTCCGCTTGCTACAATTATTGTTCCAAGAATTGTGTCCTCAACGCTTAAATCAAAAAATCCTTCGCCTTTAAGAGCCGAGGCCACGCCGTCCATGCTCCACATAAAGCTTGCCGCCCAGAACATGAGCATTGTCGTAAAAACACTCTTTGAAAACTCTGAGTGCTTTTTCTGATACAAATAAACTCCGCTAAAGCTAAGGGCGGCCAAAATAGTAAAAATCAAACACATTGCATAGCCTCCTTCAAAACATGTTCTTTTGGCTTTTTACGCGCAAAGTGAACGATTGTCTCTGCCAGTGCCCAAATTGCCGTTACGGCTACTGCCATCGAAACACCGACCGTTGCCATTTCGTGAAGCATCTCCGGAATATCCTCAGGATTTTTCATTGCGGTCAAAAATGGCGGATAAAGAACTACTTCGCCGTGATAAATATGCTCGATTGCAAGAAGAAAACTTCCGCCGTAAAGCATTTTTTCAAGGTTTTCAAGTTTTGCTTTTATTACTGAATCAGCGTTTCGTTTGAACGCCAGTTTTTTTGCAACTGTAAGAACAATTCCTTCCGTGAGCGGAACTAAAAAACAAGCCATAAAATCCCCCTAAAAACAAAAAAGGGCTGTGAGTTAAATCACAGCCCCATTGCTAAGCGATGTGGAAAATATATCGGCTGTGCGAATTTGTGTCAATTTGAGTTTTTTCAACTTTAGTTCTATTTTGGTTCTGTTCAAAAAATCAAAAAAAGTATATAGTTCCAAAAAGCAATGAGGCCGTTTTGGAGAAATCCAGAACGGCTTTTTTTTATTTT
>NZ_JPUF01000062.1 GCF_014737315.1 Treponema zioleckii
GTTTACCAATCAAAAAGTCTAATCAAAAAAGTTCAAACAAAAAGTTTTATAGCCAAAATAAAAAAAATAAAATAGGAGATTAAAAAAATGGCTAAAGAAAAAAAAGAGTTGGACAGATATGACACGGCGGCCAAACGAAATACGCCGATTGTTGTAAAACTTCTTGCTGTTATTCTCACTTCTGTTATTGTGAGTGTCTTTGGTGTGGCTCTTCTTGAGCTTTTTATTTTTTCATCTGGTGTGCGAAATTCCACCGACAATGACCTTGAAAAATTTTCTTCCGGGCTTGAAATGACTTTGGAAGACTGGCGAAAAACTCTTGAGGCTGACGTTATTCTTTTATCAAAGCGCAGCGACATCGCTCAAAACACAGCCTCAAATTCAATTCACAATCTTGATTCCGTTATAAAATGGGAGACAGGCACTTTGAACGTGGACGTTCTTGCAATTACAGATTCTTCGGGCAACGTTATTACCGGCAGGGGCGTTTCTTCGGGCGAGCGGCTTACGACAATCGGGGCGGTTGCAAGCTCTCTCCGAGGCGCTGCGGGCTATTCTTACGCTCAAATCGGAAAAATGGGCTATTCGCTCATTGCGGCAACTCCGATTCGTTATGGCGGTTCTGTTGTCGGAAGCGTCGTTGCCGCCTATTCGCTTTCGGACGGAAGGTTCGTTACGCAGGCTCAAAAGTCATATTCCGCGATGTGCACCGTATTTGAAGGCGCAAGACGTGTTTCTACGACTTTGGGCGAGGAATTTATTGGAACTTATCAAGAAAATCAGGAAATCCTTGATGCCGTTTTGCTCAAAGGAAACGAATTTCACGGAAGAAACATGATTAACGGCGAAGAGTATATGTCGGTCTCTTTTCCGCTTGTTTCTAGCAACTGTGAGATTTCTGGAATGCTTTTTATTGCCCGAAGCACGCAAATCGTAAATTCAATTCGGAATCACACGATGGCGATTGTCATTCCGTTTGCTGTTTTTATCATCATTGCGCTCACAATATTCTGCTACAAATTTGTTCACTGGATAATGTGGCGCGTTTACAATGTTACGAATTTTCTCAAAGAACTTTCAACGGGCGACGCAGACCTTACCAAACGCTGCAAGCTTTTTATCCGCGATGAAATCGGCGACCTTATAATTCATTTTGATTTGTTTTTGGACAAACTTCAGAACATCATGCGCGAAGTAAAAACTACGAAAGTGGAGCTTGGAACTTCTGGCGAGGAACTTTCGGGCGGAACCGAGGAAACTGCCAGCGCAATCACGCAGATTATTTCTAATATTGACGGAATCCACAAACAGATTATTTCCCAGGGACAGAGCGTAAGCAAAACTGCCGTGGCGGTGAACGAAATTTCTGGAAACATTACGAATCTTGACCGGCTCGTTGAAAGCCAGTCCGCCGGCGTTACACAGGCTTCTGCCGCAATCGAGGAGATGATTGGAAACATTTCTTCCGTAACGAGTTCTGTTGAAAAAATGGCTGACGCTTTCGGTTCATTGAATTCTGATGTTCAGCTTGGTTTTGAAAAGCAAAAAGACGTTAACGAAAAAATTCAGATGATTGAAAATCAGTCGGCAATGCTTGCGGATGCGAACTTTATTATTTCGAACATTTCGGCGCAGACAAATCTTCTTGCCATGAACGCTGCCATTGAGGCGGCTCATGCGGGGGAGGCCGGCCGTGGTTTTTCTGTTGTTGCGGATGAAATTCGAAAACTTTCGGAATCTTCGGCATTGCAGTCCAAGAAAATTGGTTCTAGGCTTACGGCGATTCGGAATTCGATTTCTGATGTGGTCGCTTCTTCGAACGAGGCGAGTGCGGCTTTCAGTGCGGTTTCGAACCACATTAAAAAGACCGATGAGCTTGTTTTGCAGATTAAATGTGCGATGGACGAGCAAAACGAAGGCTCGAAGCAGATAGGCGATTCCATCAGGATTATGAACGCTAGCACACGTGACGTTCAGACTGCGGCAAAAGAAATGTCTTTGCGAAATGAGCGTATTTTGCAGGAAATGAACAACTTGCAGAACGCTACGGTTAGCATTCAGTCGAATATGGACGAAATGGCTGTTGGCGCAAAGCAGATTAACGAGACTGGAACTACGCTGACCGAAGTTTCTGGCACAGTTCAGTATTCAATCACAAAAATCGGAAGTCAGATTGACCGATTTAAGACCGAATAGTTTTCATTTGGAGTTTTTATGAGAAAGATTTTATTTTACGTTTCTATATTCTTTTTGCTTACGATTCTTCTTTCGGCTTGCAATGTTAACAAAAAGGCTTCTATAACAAAGCACCCGATGACTTTGCGTTTCGCAGAAAATCACGTTAGCGGCTATCCGACGTCTTTGGCTGACGAAGAATTTGCCCGGCTCGTGGAAGAGAAAACCGAGGGGCGGGTAAAGATTGAAGTGATTACCGGCGGCGCGCTTACCGAAACTTCGGGCGAGACTCTTGAAGCGTTAAAGCTCGGCGACATCGCGTTTTCGAGAATTTCAATTTCTCCGATTGCCGAGAGCGTTCCTCGATTCAATGCGTTGATGCTTCCGTATCTTTATCGCTCTTCTTCCCACATGTGGAATGTGCTGAACGGAAAAATCGGTCAGGATTTGCTTGATGATGTTGAGCGTTCTGGTTTGGAAATTATGGCTCTCTGCTATTATGATGCTGGGGCGAGAAATTTTTATTCAACGAAAGAAATCAATTCCCTTGCCGACATGAAGAATTTGAGAATCCGCGTGCAGAATCAGATGATGGTTGATATGTGCGAGGCTCTTGGTGCCGTTGGCGTTACTGGAATTGACATGACGGCCGTGCGAAGCAATATTGAAAACGGAATTATTGACGCTGCCGAGAACAATTGGCCGACTTACCAAAGCACGGGCGATTACACTTCTGCAAAATATTATGTTCTTGACCAGCACAACAGAATTCCTGAACTTTTGATCGCTTCAAAAAAAGTGCTTTCCAAGCTTGACGCGAATGATGTAAAAATCATTAAGGAATGTGCAAAGATTGCTCAGGAGTACGAAATCAAAAAATGGAAGGAGATGGAATCTTCTGCTGAGCAGATTGTCCGCTCAAACGGCAACAGAATTTTGGGACTTTCGCCTAGCGCTCAGGCAGAATTTCAAAAAGCGATGAAAGGAATTTACGAAAAATACGGCAGCAAATACCGCGACATTATAAGAACGATTCAGGCAACACGGTAGGAGTTTGTCCTGCATTTTTGACACTGATAAACAGTGATAAACACAGATGGGACACAGATGGGACATAGGTAAAAAAAAATCCGTGTCCCATCACCGTTCATCTGTGTTAATCTGTGTCAGATTTTGTAGATAAGTTAAAGTGCGCTGAGTGCGTTTGAAATGTCGGCGATTAAGTCGTCCACGTTTTCAAGACCAACCGAGAGTCGAACCAAGTCTGACGGAACACCGCCGGCTTTGAGCTCTTCTTCCGTCATCTGGCGGTGAGTAGAGCTTGCAGGGTGAAGACAGCAAGTTCTAGCGTCGGCAACGTGAGTCGCAATCATTCCTAGTTTGAGTCCCGCCATGAATTTTTCTGCGTTCTTTCTGCCGCCTTTTACACCAAAACTGATTACTCCGCAAGTGCCCTTAGGCATGTATTTTTTTGCCCGTTCGTAATATTTGTTTCCAGGAAGCCCCGGATAGTTTACCCAGGCAACTTTGTCGTTCTTTTCGAGAAACTGTGCGATTTTGAGCGCATTTGAGCAGTGGCGCTCCATTCGTACAGGAAGTGACTCAAGACCGAGGTTCAGCATGTAAGCGTTCATTGGCGACTGAACTGTTCCAAGGTCTCGCATGAGCTGAGCGGTGGCTTTTGTGATGAACGCGCCTTCTTTTCCGAATTGTGTCGCGTATGTGATTCCGTGGTAGCTTTCGTCTGGCGTGCAGAGTCCTGGGAATTTGTCTGCGTGAGCCATCCAGTCGAATTTTCCGTGGTCAACGATAACTCCGCCAACGGTTGCGTCGTGACCGTCCATATATTTTGTTGTGGAATGAGTTACAATGTCTGCTCCGAATTCAAAAGGTCTGCAATTTACAGGAGTTGCGAATGTATTGTCGATGATGAGAGGAACTCCGTGTTTGTGGGCCGCATTTGCGAAGCGTTCAATGTCAAAAACGATGAGTGCAGGATTTGCCAAAGTTTCTCCGAAGACGGCTTTTGTGTTCGGCTTAAAAGCCGCTTCAAGTTCTTCGTCCGTGCAGTCCGGGTCAACGAATGTAAAATCGATTCCCATTTTTCGCATTGTTACGTTAAAGAGATTGAAACTTCCGCCGTAAATCGTTGAAGATGCGATTACGTGGTCTCCGGCGCTAGCAAGGTTGAACACTGCAAGGAATGTGGCAGCCTGTCCTGAGCCTGTGAGCATTGCCGCTGTTCCGCCTTCCATTGCTGCGATTTTTGCTGCAACCATGTCGCAGGTCGGGTTCTGCAGACGCGAGTAAAAATATCCGCTGGCCTGCAGGTCAAAAAGTTTACCCATTTCTTCGCTTGTGTCGTATTTGAACGTGGTGCTCTGAATAATTGGAATCATTCTAGGTTCACCGTTTTTAGGTTCATAGCCCGAATGCAAACATTTTGTCTCGATTTCCATTTTAAAATCTCCTTGTGCCGAATATTCTATATTTTTTCTGAATTTCAAAAAAGCCCAGATAATTGCCATTCTGAATTTTGACACAGATTAACAGTGATAAACACAGATAAGACACAGATGAAAGTGGAACCTGTTTGCTCAGCACACGCAAACTCAACCGCCCCACCAGAGCACGAGTTGCCTCTTATCCATAACGTGCGAGCCTTTGCGGCGAGCACAAAAGAAAACCTCCGAGTCGCAGCCGTGCTTGTCGCGGCGACTCGGAAACACCTGCAAGCTGCACCCAACAAAGCGCGAGTTTTTTTTCAGAAAAACTTGCGGGAAACGCACAAGTGAACTAAAAGTCTAAAAGCCAACTTGCAGCGTTTCCCTAAACGCACAAGTGAACTAAAACTCTAAAAGTCAACTTGCAGCGTTTCCCTAAATCATTTTTTCGGAAAAATCCTTCGGCTCACCTTGCCACGTGAGTTTTCCGTGCTTTATAAGAATGATTCGGTCGCTTATCCGCTTTGCTTCTTCAATGTCGTGCGTCACCATGATTCCTGTAAAACCGAAAGTCTTCTGAAGTTGTCTTATCAGTTCGGAAAGCTTTTTTCTAAGCGGAGCGTCAAGGGCCGAAAGCGGTTCGTCAAACAAAACTAGTTTTGGTTTTGTGATTAAAGTCCTTGCAAGTGAAACTCGTTGGGCTTCTCCGCCGGAAAGAGTTTGTGGCATACGTTTTTCAAAACCTTCGAGATTAAAATCCTTCAAAAAATCACTTGCGAGTTTTCGTGCTTCCTTTTTTTTAGTGCCGCGCGAGACAAGTCCGTAAGAAACGTTGTCTTCCACGCGCAAATGGTCAAAAAGTGCGTGATTCTGAAAAACCATTCCGATTTCGCGTTTTGCTGGCGGCAGGTTTGTAATGTCTTTTTCGTCGAGAATGATTTTTTTTCCTGGTGATTTTTTGCCGTCTTCAAGGCCCGCAATCATCCTCAAAATTGTGGACTTTCCGCTGCCGCTCGGACCGACTATGCTCGTCATTGAGCCTTTTTTTGCGGTGAACGAAACGTCAACCTGCACTGTGTCAAAATCAGCCTGTAAATCTTTTGCAATAAAATATTCTTCCATAAAAATCTTCCTCATAGATTTTAGTGCATGAATCTTCTGAATCACGCCGATTTGCAGATTCGTTTTGCCAGCCCAAAAACGACCGTGCACAGACTTGCTAAAATCAAACCTGTCATGCACGCTTCGTTAAACTTGTAGCTTCCCGCGAGTCTGTACGTAAAAAGCGCGAGCGTGTCAAAATTCGGAATTGAAAGAATTAGCGGAAGCGAAGTGTCTCCCGCGCTGATTGCAAAGCAAAATCCGAATGCCGAAAAAATTCCGCGTTTGCACACCGGAAGATAAATTTTAAAAATCAAATCCATCGGGTTCGGACTCAAAATCCTTGCGGCATCAACTGTGGATTCTGGAATTTTTAAAATGTACGGAAAAATCTGCCTGAATGCCATTGGCCATATTAATGCCGACTGTGCGAGGACGAGAATCAAAAAATTCCCCCGCCTGAATAAAATCATCAGCCCTAGGCCCGTAACGATGCCGGAAATTGCCATTGGAAGCATGGAAACGCTTTTTAAGAATGCGGAACGTGATTTTCGCAGAACTATCGCGTAAAAAAATCCGGCTGTCGTGCATAAAAATCCGGTCGTGAGCGATGAAAAAAATGTCCACCTGAAAGCTTTAAAAAAACTTTTTGAGCTTAAGATTTTTCTTAAATTGTAAAAAATCGACGAATCGAATCTGTTTGCCGAAGAAAATGCGTTAAAAATGATTCCTGCGAGCGGGGCTAAAAAAAAGAGCATGATTAAAAAAATCACGATTCCAAAAAAAATCTTTTCTGCAGGGCCTCGGATTTTTTTTAAGTCGCCAGAAGATTTTAGGTTGAGACCTTTTTCGACCGAGGAGCGTTTTTCTAAAACTGCGTAAAGTGCCACCACAAGGCCTGCGGAGAGCGTTTCGGTGAGTGCGAGCGACGAAGCGAATCTAAAATCCAACGTGTTTCGCACCGCCTGATAAATTTCAACTTCAAGCGTCGTAATCCCGATTCCGCCAAAAAGCAGAACCAGCATAAAGCTAAAAAAACAATAGATAAAAACCGGAATGCACGCCGAAACGATTGCCGGCATGAGCTGAAATAGCGTAATCGTCCTGAAAATTCGCCATTCGCTGCTTCCCAAAAGGCGTGCGGACTCTGCCTGCTCGTTCGGGAGCCTTGACCACGCGTCAGAAACCGTGCTCATTACGAGCGGAAAATTGTAGAATCCTTGCGTTAAAATCAGCCCAAAAAATGTGTAAAGAAAATTTACCGAAGGCGTTTTTAGATTCCAGATTGAATTTATTGAATTGATGAATTGATTTAAAATTCCTGACCGCCCAAAAAAAGTTATGTAGCCGAGTGCGATTATTAAGGCCGGCATACAGACTGGAATGGCGGAAAGCGACAGCAAAAACTTTCGCCCAAAAAAGTTTCTCTTGCCGCAAAAAAAAGCCGCCGGTACCCCGATTAAAATCGCCACAAAAAGCGACAAGAATGCCTGATAAAACGTGAGCGACGTGATTTTTGCGATTCTAAGAACACTCACCGCTTTTTGAGAATGACCGGTGAGCGTAAAAATTGGCGAGCACGCGCAAAAAAGGCAAATTATCAAAAAAACTGACAAAAGCACAAAAATCAAAGCCGAAAACAAGAATACAGATTTTTGAAAAATTTGACTTTTCTGTTGCATAGTGCCCTATTATTTTATGGTTTCCATTATTTTCTCAACGGCATTTTCAAGTTCTTTTGGATTTGGCGTGAGTGTTTTTTCTGGAATTGCGGCTCCTTGCTCGTAGCATGGCGGAAGTGCGACATTTTTGTTTGCAGGGTACATCCACTGCGTGAGCGGAAGAGTTTTCTGGGCTTCGTCAGAAATCAAAAAGTCCATAAATTTCTTTGCGCCTTCGAGATTCTTTGCGTTCTTTATGATTGCCGCGCCCTCAACCTGAATCGGGTGGCCGTCGTCAAAAATCAAGGTTTTGAATGTCGTTCCGCCGTTGTATTCAATTCCTGCCGCAGGGCTTGTCGTGTAGCTAATGACCATCGGGGCTTCGCCCTTTTCGAACATTCCGTAGCCAGAAGACCAGCCTGGAGTCATTGCAAGAATGTTCGGTTTGAGTTCCTTCCAAAAGTCAAGATAATTTTCACCGTAAGTCGCAACCGTCCATGCAACAAAACCAAGTCCAGGTGTTGATGTGCGAGGATCCATTAAAATCAAGGAATTTCTGTAAATCTCGTTCTTCAAGTCATCGAGGGACTCTGGAGCCGGCAAAGTTGATTTTGTATCGTAAATAATCGCAAAGTGCGAATAGTCGTAAGGCGTGATTTTCCAGTCACCGCCGAGAATCGAAACAAGATTCTGTGGAATCAGCTCGTCCGCCCCGCTCGGTTTGTAAGATTCAAGAATGTCGGCTTCGATTGCACGATGCGCAATATTGTTGTCTAGCCCGATGATTACGTCTGCAATTGGATTGTCTTTTTCGAGAATCGCTTTGCTCATAACGCTGATTGCGTCCTCAAACTCAACAAAGTTCACTGTAAGCCCGGTTTTTTCCTCAAAAACTTTTTTGATTTCTGGTCCCGGCCCCCATTCGCCCAAAAAACTGTCGTAAGCGTAAACCGTGATTTCTTTATTTTCTGCGCTTGCTTTTGCTTGAGACTCGTCTTTTTTGCTGTGACAGCCCAAAACAATAGAAGAAAATAAAATTGAAGAAACAAAAATGGAAAGAATTTTTAAAATATGATTTTTTTTCATATCTTCCTCCGCTGGTATTATCCAGATCAGGTTGGAGCTTCATACGAAACTCTGCGGGTTTGCTCTCAGCAGATTTATCTGCACCCCGGATTGTAAGATTATATAAAAAAGCGATTTTTTGTGGTATATCTGCAGAGAAAAAAAATCACAGGTTCCGCATTATAAACGAGCCCTCTTCCAAGTGAAGCACAAGTTTTCCCTGAAAACTTATGTGAAAAGCACGAGTAGACTCAAATTTTAAAAAATTACTTGCACCCGCAAAAGTGAAGCACAAGTTTTCCCTGAAAACTTGTGGGAAACGCACGAGTAGATTCAAAATTTGAAAATTTGCTTGCAGCGTTTCCGTAAACGCACGAGTGGACTCAAATTTAAAAAATTGCTTGCAGCGTTTCCGTAAACGCACGAGTAGACTCAAATTTAAAAAATTGCTTGCACCTCTTCCAAGTGAAGCACAAGTTTTCTCTGAAAACTTGTGGGAAACGCACGAGTGAATCTAAATTTTAAAAAATTACTTGCAGCGTTTCCTTTGACATTCGATAATTTTAATATGAAGAATTTTTTTAAGAAAATTTCATTCGGCCTTGTATTTTTTTTAATTACCGTATTTGCTTTTTCTGAAAACGACAGCAAAGTTTTTTATGAATTCGGCATAGGCTCAGGATTCGTGTTTTACGGAAAAGACGAAACAAAAGATTTAATAAAAAAACTTGATGATGGAAATCAGTTTTTGATAAACGCAAATCTCACGTTTTTAATTCCCTTGCAAGATTTTGTTTATTTTTCCTTCGGCGGGGATTCAACTTTTGATTTTCACTGGAAAAACGGCGATTCAATTTATTTAATCGACTATTCAGCCTTCTTCGGATTTAGAATCTATCCGAACCTTGCAGGACTTTGCCTGAGCGTTGATTATGATTTTGGTCGGCGCACAGATTTTATTGAAGTAAAAGATTCGCTCTCCGAAAATCAGAGCACTCCGTGCGGAAACGGATTCCGAGCCGGAATTTCGTACGATTTTTCACGGCACACGAACGGAATCGCTCCCGTTGTTGGCGCAAACTTAAAGCACATGCCGCGGGGAAATTCAAGCGACAATATTTTGAGCGTTTTTCTAAACTTGCATATTTGATTTTAAAGAAAGATTTTATTTTAATATTTTAAAATCAGCGCTAAAACTTTTATATTAAAACTGAATTTTTAGGGCAGCCTGCTTAATCTTATGGGAACCTATAAAAACTTAAGTTTTTGTAAGTAACTTTGAAATCAATTACTTTTAAGGAACAAAAATGGAAATCTTAACGGAAGGAAAAATGCCAGAAATCCCAAAAACTTCGGGAAACACTTCAGCTTCAGAATCCGCGCTTTCTCCATCGGATTTGGGAATTGCCGTTGACGTTGGAACTACGACTGTCGTAGTTAGTGTCTGGTCGCTTTCCGCCCGAAAACATCTTGCTACTGTTGCCGAAAAAAACAATCAGGTTCGCTACGGCTATGATGTGATAAAAAGAATTTCTTTCGCTTGCAGACCGCCATTAACAGGTTCATCTATAGTTGTCGAAAGCGGGCCTTCCGCCCTTCATTATTGCATTTTGATGCAGCTTGAAAAAATGATTTCGAAGGCAGTTTCAATTGCTGCGGCAAAATTGCCACGAGGATTTCGTCCAAAAATCAATTCAATCGTAATCACCGGTAACACAGTAATGCTCAGTTTTGTGTGCGCCGTTACCGTAAAAAATATGGCTGCTGCTCCGTTCGCACCAGGCTCCCTTTTTGATTTTACGACAACATGGCTTTCGGTGCGAGAAGGAAAAGCTTGCGAAAATACGGAGACACTTGATAATCCTACGGCCGAAATGCTTTCAATTTTTAAGGCCAGCATAATCCCGAATGAAACTCCTGTCTACTTTCCGCCGTGCATCGGGGCTTTTATTGGTGCAGATACGATTTGCTCAATGATTTCGGCAGGATTCCCCGTTCCAGGTGCCGCTCAGTCAAATTTGCAGCCGGGCGAATCAGCCTTAAAAGTGCCGCTTTTGCTTGCGGATATTGGAACGAACAGCGAAATTGTGCTTTACGAACCAGGTTCAGAAAATTCTCCGGGCAGAATTTTTTGCACGTCAGCGGCAGCTGGCCCTGCATTCGAGGCGGCAAACATTGCCTGCGGAATGAGTGCCGTGGAAGGCGCAATCGACAAAATCTCAATCGAAGGCGGAAAAATAATTCCTCATGTCATCGGCAATGTTCCTGCAAAAGGAATTTGCGGTTCTGGACTTGTGAGCATCATAAGCAATCTTTACGAGAACAATTATATTGAAAAAAGTGGCGCGATTTTAAAAGGAAAATCTCAGCTCGGCGACGGCTCCGCTTGCATAGAAATTACTCCTGCTGTGTATATTTCTCAGCAGGATATCCGAAATCTTCAGCTTGCAAAATCTGCCGTAAGAACGGGACTTGAATATATGGTAGAAAAGGCAAAATCGATTCCCGTTTTTTGTATTGCAGGCGGATTCGGTGCGAAAATCGACTTGCAGTCGGCAAAAAAAATCGGCTTGTATCCGTCGGTACTTGAGCAGCGTGTTGTTCAGCTTGGAAACGGAGCGCTTGCGGGGGCAAGCTCAATGCTTTTTTCAAAGGCCCTGCGCGAAAAAGCCCGTCTGCTAAAAAAACATTCCTTCCCGATAAATTTGGCTGCAATCCATGAATTTCAGACAAAATTCCTTCATTCAATTGATTTTGGCCATATCTAAAATCAAATTAACTTTTTTTGTAAAAAATCTTAATTTGACATTGCAAAATTGATACGGTAATATAAGAATGAATTTTAGTGATTAAATTATTTTCTAATTAAAAATTGGATTTTTTAATCGAATTCTACAGGAGCTACTGAAACATGGAAACGAAAACGATTCTGTGCATAGTTCTCCCGATTGTAGGAATTGTTCTTGGATGGATTATTCGCTGGCTGTATGCCAGATTGCAACTCTCTGCATCAGAGCAAAAAGCTGAACGTGTTGTACAAGATGCGGTAAAAGAGGCAGAAGCTCAGAAAAAAGAAATTTTGTTGGAAGCAAAGGATCAACTCATTCGTGAACGAAACCAGCAGGAGCGTGAGAACCGTGACAGGCGTGCTGAAGTTCAAAGATACGAAGCGCGCGTAAACAAAAAGGAAGAGTTGATTGATAAACGATCAGCTGAGTTTGACAAGAAAGAGCAGGATTATGCTGAACGACTTGGTGCTATGAAAAAGCGTGAAGAGTCTTTGGCACGGCAGGAAGAAAAATATCGGCAGGAACTTGAACGAATTTCGGGTCTTTCCGCTCAGGAAGCGAAGGATTTGATTATCAAGAATCTTGAAAACGATGCTCGCCACGATGCTCAAGCTTTGCTCAACAAAATCGAGCAGGACGCGCAGCTTTCGGCTGAGAAAAAAGCTCAGGAAATTCTCGTTACGACCATTCAGCGAATTGCGACCGAAACTGCTAGCGATGTTACTGTTACCACAGTTTCGCTTCCAAGCGATGAAATGAAAGGTCGAATTATTGGACGTGAGGGACGTAATATCCGTGCATTGGAAACTTTGACGGGTGTTGATATTATTATTGATGATACTCCAGAGGCTGTCGTAATCAGCTGTTTTGATCCTGTTCGCAAGGAAATTGCAAAGCAGGCTCTTGAGCGTCTTGTTACCGACGGACGAATTCACCCGGCGAGAATCGAGGAAGTCGTACAGAAGGTTACGCGAGAGATTCAGCAGAAGATTTACGAGGAAGGCGAGAAGGTTCTCTTTGACCTTGGAATTCACAATATGAATCAAGACGGCGTTCGTGCGTTGGGAAGGCTTTACTTCCGCACAAGCTACGGACAGAACGTACTTACGCACTCAAAAGAAGTTGCCGAGATTGCGAGCATTCTTGCGGCTGAGGTTGGTGCGAACAAAGATTTGGCAAAACGTGCGGCCCTTCTGCATGATATTGGTAAAGGTGCTGAAAACGACAGTGATCAGAACCACGCAGAGGTTGGTGCTGAGATGGCTAGAAAAATGGGCGAAGATCCTAAAATTATCAATGCCATTGCGGCTCACCACAACGATGTTGAGGCCAATACAATCGAGGCTGTGCTTGTTCAGATTGCGGATGCAATCAGTGCGGCCAGACCGGGTGCAAGACGCGAGACTGTTGATAACTATGTTAAGCGTCTCGAAAACCTTGAAGAGACTGCCGAAAAGTTCAACGGTGTTGAAAAAGCTTATGCAATTCAGGCTGGTCGTGAGCTTAGAATCCTTGTTAACAACGAGAAGATTCCAGACGGCGAGGTTAAAGAACTTGCCCAAAAAATTGCGAAACAGATTGAGAGCGACTTGCGTTATCCAGGTCGCATAAAACTCACGATGATTCGTGAAACAAGAATTGTAGAATACGCAAGATAAATAAAATCCCGCAGTTTTAAATGCTGCGGGATTTTTTTTGCTTCGACTTCGCTCAGCAACCGTGGTATTGCCGTGCTTGTCGTGGCAAAATGAAGACACCTGCAAAGTGCACGGTGAAGCGCAAGTTTTCTTGTAGAAAAGTTGCGGGCTGCGGCGAGAGTCAGCTTTTAAGTTGTAAGATTAATTTCTGCCGTATATGGGGATTTTATCCAGCGCTCAAAAATCGTTTGCGAAGCGCGAACGATAAAGTTGACCTTCGTTTTGCCGCCTTGCTTGTCGCGGCAAAACGAAGACACTTGCAAGCTGCATAGTGAAACGCAAGTTTTCTTGTAGAAAACTTGCGGGCTGCGGCGAGAGTCAGTTTTTAAGTTGTAAGATTTATTTCTGCCGTATATGGGGATTTTATCCATCGCTCAAAAATTGTTCGCGAAGCGCGAACGATAAAGTTGACCTTCGATTCGACGCCGTGCTTGTTGCGGCGAATCGAAAGCACTTACAAAGTGCACTATGAAGCGCAAGTTTTTTCTTAAAAAACTTGCGGGGCGCAACCGGGTGAACTTAAAATTTAAAGTCAATTTTGTTGCGCCCTTACATATGGAAGTTTTCTCCCAAGTAAATCTGCCTTGCTTGCTCGTTCTGAATAATTTCGTCTTTAGAGCCTTCAATTAAGATTTGCCCTGTGCTTACAATATATGCTCTTTCTGTAATTTCGAGCGTGTCGCGAACGTTGTGGTCGGTAATAAGAATTCCGATATTCTTTTTTGAGAGAATCTTTATAATCTCCTTAATATCCGCTACCGCAATCGGGTCAATTCCGGCGAAGGGCTCGTCCAGCAAAAGAAACTTCGGCTCAATTGCAAGCGAGCGTGCAATTTCTGTGCGGCGCCGTTCGCCACCGCTCAAAGTGTACGCCGGCTGCTTGCGGATATGTCCGATTCTGAATTCTTCGATTAGGTCTTCAAGTCGCTGGCGTTTTTCGGCACGGTTAATATCTTTTCGTGTCTCAAGAATTGACCAAATATTTTCTTCGACGGTAAGTTTTTTAAAAACGCTTGGCTCCTGTGGAAGATAAGAAATTCCGAGCTGGGCGCGCTTGTACATCGGTAGATTTGTGACTATTTTTCCGTCAAGCAAGATTTGACCGTGAGTTGGTTTGTGAAATCCTACGACCATGTAAAAACTCGTTGTTTTTCCTGCACCGTTCGGACCTAAAAGACCTACGACTTCGCCGGATTTTACGAGAAAATTTACCCCCTTGACGGCTTTCTTTTTTCCGAAATATTTATGAAGGTCTCTCGCTTCAAGGGTGTGCGTGCCTTGTTCAAGGTGTGCGCTCTCATCCGTATTTGTGCTTGTAAGTTCGTCCAGGGCAGGAGAAATGCTTGCAGAGTGACTTTCTTGCGAAGCCGAAAGCTTTTCTGAAAGTTCGCCCTGAGCGGAGAAAGTTGAATCTTCTTGGTTTTTCGAAATTGTTGATTCCGAAGAAAGAGAGTCGGTAATCTTATTGTTCTTTTTTCTCTTGAACAGACTTATCATTTTCACTTCCGTTTTGTTCTTCTTGTTTTGGAGGCTCTGTCTTTTCAGCCTCGGCTTGAGTATTGCTTGAGTCCTGGTCTTGCGTTTTTTTCTCGGACTTTGAGTTGTCGGTGATGTTTCCGCTTACGCGACCGTCGAGCGTTATTTCGTTCGTGTCGAGGTTGAGCTGAATTTCCTGCGCCCTAAAAGTATCGTCGCCTTGCGTTATGCGAGGATTTCCGCTCAATTCAAGCATTTTCGTTTTTTTATTGTAGACTGCATACGCTGCGTTACAAATGTTGTCTTTTTGAATCAACTTGACGTTTATGTGCATGGTCGCAATGTCGGTGTTTTGATTGTATTCGATGATTTGTGCGTCCGAAGTAACGTCGTTTGCGCTGTCTATCATGTGCACGTTGTCTTCGAGCGTTGCGATTTTTGTGTTGCGGTCGTAGCGCATTTTCTCGCATGTAAAATCAATTTGGCTCGAAGTGTTCGTGCCTGTCACTTTGCCTTCCGCCGTGATGAACCGAAAATTTTCGCCGGTGAGAGTGATTTTGTCGGCTTTTATTTCCATTGTTTCGGTTTGAATGTAAGCGTTTCCGATTAGGCGAGTCGCGTCGTTTTTTCCGCCCGTTTTTCCGGACATTGAATCTGCATAAAAATTGATTTTTTCTGCAAAACACATAGAAATAAAGTGTGCAGTTAGAAAAAATGTCAGAAAAATGATTTTTTTATTGGGCATCGGCTTTTTCCTCTTCTTGTGAGTCGGTTTCGATTATGCCCGAAACTTCTTGCGTAAAAGCGAACGAATTGCTCAAAGAACTCGCGCTGAAGCCTTTGCCCGTGATTTCGGTGTCTTTTTTTGCGATAGTCACTTCGTCGTCTTTACCGCTCGTAATCTGTTCGTTTTTATTGTCGATTTTTAGGGATTCGGCATAAATTTCTGTGTCCTGCGAAAAGATTTTTAAATAAATGTCGCCGAGAAGCACGTATTGTTTGTTTTTTGTGTCGGCGGAAATAATGTTGCATTTTCCGTCAGTCTGCGGCTTTTTTTCCGCATCAAAAGTGTGGAATTCCGCCTGCTTTGCCACTGATTTTCCAGAGGTTTTGTATTGCTCTACTTTTTCGGCGGTAAGTTCCATCGTCAGGTTTGCTTTTTCGTAACGCGAGAACGAGGCATTGCTAAAAGTGAATTCCGGAATCGTGTCCTCTGAGTTTTCTTCTTTTGCATAGTTAAGAGAACACGAAGTGAATGCGAGAAATACTGCTGGCAAGGCGGTGAGCACGCGCCCAAAAAGAATTGATGAAAAGTCTTTAGGGCGTGGCTTGAGATTTTTTATACTCATTTGTGTTGGTCTAAAGCGGCTCCAATGAACGAGATAAAAATCGGGTGCGGTTTTGTTGGACGAGAGACGAATTCCGGGTGGAACTGGATTCCGAGCCCCCACGGGTGCTCCTTCCATTCAAAGCCTTCGATTTGACCGTCTTCGCTAGATTTTGCCGAGATTATAAGTCCCTTGTCGGCCATATCCTGAGCGTATCGCTTGTCAAAAGTGTATTTTGAGCGGTGCCGCTCGTTTATAACATCTTTTTGGTAAATGTCATAAAGTTTTGTTTCTTTTTCAATGTTTACGCCGGAAGCTCCGAGTTTCATAATTCCTGAGGAAATTGCACCTGACTGTTCTTCTGGAAGCGAGATTACAGGATGTTCGCTGTTCTGCATGAATTCTGTTGAATCCGCGTCCTTCCATCCCAAAAGTGTTCTTGCCGTTTCAATTGGCATGAGCTGCATTCCGAGGTCGATTCCGAGGTAAGGAATGTTGTTCTCTCGCGCGTAGCGAACGGTCTGCAAAAGCCCCAAAAATCCGCGCTGCCCGTAATTTCCAGGAATTATGATTGCGTCAACGCCGTTGAAGAACGGAGAAATGTCGCTTGTTCCTTCGAGTGTCTCCGCATCGATTTTTTTGAGGATAAGCTCTGCGTTGTAAGAAGTTACGCTTGCATGGAGAAGACTCTCCCGAACGCTCTTGTAGCAGTCGTCGAGGTAGTCTTTTTTTCCGACCATTGCAACGCAAACTTTTTTCTGAGGTGAGCGCAAATGCTCAACAAAGTCAGTCCACGGTTTTACGTTTACCTGCCGGTTTCCGAGCTTTAATTTTTCGAAGATTCGCGCGTCCATTCCCTGGGTGTGGAATGAGTTCGGAAGCTCGTAGATTGAATTTAAGTCAGTTGATGTAAAGACTGCGTTTGAGCCGACGTTGCAGAACATGGCGACTTTTTTTCGCATATCGTCGTCAATCATTCTGTCGCAGCGGCAAAGAAGGATGTCCGGCTGAATTCCAGTTTGCTGGAGCTGCTTTACAGAGTTCTGGGTCGGTTTTGTTTTTAATTCACCGCCAATGATTGTCGGAATTAAAGTGAGGTGAATCGTAATGCAGTTGCCTTTGCCCAGTTCGTGCATGAGCTGTCGGGCAACTTCAAGGAACGGAATTGACTCAATGTCTCCGACAGTTCCCCCGATTTCGACGATTACGACATCTGCGCCGGTTTTTGTGCCCATTGCGATTATGCGTCGTTTGATTTCGTCAGTAATGTGCGGAATTACTTGAACGGTTCGTCCATTGTATCTTCCCGCGCGCTCGTTCCTGATTACTGCGTCGTAAACTTTTCCGATTGTAATAAGGTTCTGATTGTTGAGGCTCACGTTCGTAAAGCGAGAATAATTTCCTAAATCGCTGTCAGTTTCCGCTCCGTCCTCGGTAACGTAAACTTCGCCCTGCTGATACGGGCTGATTGTTCCTGCATCAATGTTGATGTACGGATCACATTTCATAATTGCGATTTTAAGTCCGCTTGACTCAAGAAGACTTCCTATTGCGGATGTGGCAACACCTTTTCCTAAACTAGAACATACACCACTTGTTACAAGAATATATTTGCTCATAATTTTTACAGTTTAGCATTTATTAAAAATCTGTGGTAGCCCTTGCCTGTGTGAAAGGTGAAAAATGAAAAATGAAAAATCGCGCAACTGCCGTATTGCTTTCAACTTCTCAGGGCTTCCTCATTATAAACTTGCAAGTGTAAAAAAAATTGTCTGCACTACCGTAAAAAACGTTTTTGTTCACGCGGTGCAAGGGGCGAGCAACAAAACTGCACCAACCAACACGAGAGTTTTCCGCTAGGAAAACTCGTAGGAAACGCACGAGTTGGCTTGTATTCTCAAAGTGAACTTTTAGCGTTTCCGTAAACGTTCGCAAAAGCCGTTTTTTACTCTCGTTCCGACAATTTTTTTGTCAACTTTCCTGTATTGCGGAAACCTTGTTCAGCCATTTTGGAACGATAGACTAAAATCTTATAAGCCTGTAAACTATAAGAACTCAAATCTTCGGGGGATAGTTATGGAAAAAAGAGAAGGCCTTTTGACGTTCGACATCAATTCTGGAAAATTCTGGATTTGTGATGTAGAGGAACATGCTCCAATCACTGACATTGAGTTTGGCGACACTTTTGAAGTTAAAGTCGGTGACGAATGGGTTCAGACCGGAATCGAAATCACGAACGATACCGATGGAAATCTTCTTTTTAAATTGAAGAATACTAATTACGCTGGAATTCTTGACGACCTCGAAGTTCGCATGTAGTTTTAGAGCAGCCTGAATTAAAATTGGTGTTGAAATATGAGAGATTTAAGAAAATATGTCCGTTTTGAAGATTTCGGTAGGGTGGACTGCCCAGATATCTGCATGATTTCTGGAGTTCTCAATGACATCAGTTCTTGCGGGCTGAAAGTCACTTTCAACGTTCCGCTCACAATCGACATGGAAAAAGATTACGACATTATCGTAAAACTTTCAAAATTCAACGAATCACCGATGCGGCTTACGGGTGCACCGGCATGGACTTATGTTCAAAAAAACAGCACCCAAGTGGGATTCGCGATTCTTTACTCAAAAGATTCAGGCAGACTTGAAGATTATGTTCTAAAATTGGAGCAGGATAGTTCTGATGGATATAATTTGTCAGACCTGATTCCATCAAAAGACGAAGCTTGCATCGTTCTTTAGAAAATCTTAAAAAAATCAACTTACCTCATCCTGAATGGCAGAATATGGCAGAAATTGAAAATTTACCAGGAACGGCTTTTCTTGCCTTTCCAGAAATGAAAAATCTTCTAACTTCCGAGCTGGCTTCTCGCTTTGGCTACGGAAAAATAATTGACTCCGCAACGATTGAAGGAAAATCTTTTGATTCAAAAAACAGCCGCTGGTACGGCGACTTGCTTTATTGTCCTGATTTTGTTCCTAAAAAAGATGATTCAGGGGCTTTGCTTCTTCCGTATTGGGCCAGAACTTGCATGATTTCTCCCAAATTGATTCGCTTTGAGTCAATCGGGGACGGAGCTAAGGCTCTTTGCGCGATTCAGCGAAATTGGGCACCGTATCAGTACCAGCTTTTTAGGCGAGGAACTCTTTTGCAGGAAAAACTTCCTCACATCAATTTGAAGGTTCGGAAATTTCCGTTTAACATTCCGAATACGGCAATGGGCCTTTACACGCTTATCGATGAAAAAACTATGCTTGCGAGCGAGGAGACAAATTCCCCGGCTCCTGCTGGAAGAATTGTGTTTGAGGAAGACCATGAGAATCCGCCGAGCAGAGCATATTTAAAGATTCAGGAAAGTCTTACGCTTGCCCGCACTTTTTTTGATGTGGAATTGCCGAAAGGGGGCGACAAATGTTTTGAAGCAGGTGCATGCCCTGGCGGCTGGACTTATGTTCTTCGGCTTTTAGGAGCCGATGTTTTTGCGGTTGACCGTGCTGAACTTGCCCCTTCTTTAATGGCAGACCCTCACGTAAAATTCCTTGCCCACGACGCGTTCACTTTAAAACCTGAAGAAATTGAACGTGATTTTGGAAAACTTGACTGGCTTTTTAGCGACGTAATCTGCTATCCGGAACGTCTTTTGGAATGGATTAAAATGTGGATTGAAAGCGGAAAAGTCAAGAACATTATCTGCACGATAAAAATGCAGGGCGAAATTGACTGGAATCTGATTGCAGAATTTGCAAAGATTCCTAATTCAAAAATCGTTCACTTGAACTACAACAAGCACGAACTTACGTTTATGCGAATTTGTAAGTAGCTGGCAAAATGACGATGGCGGTGGTTTAGACCGTGCTGAACCACCGCGGTTAGCCTAGCTCGAACTGCCGGCAGTGTAGTCGTATGGAGTTTCCTGATAAACGTAATAGTTGAGCCAGTTCGAAAAAAACAGATGAGCTGTGCTTCGCCAAGTGTTTACAGGTTTTTTGTTAGAATCATTACCCGGAAAATAGTTTGCTGGAATCTCAATCGGAAGATTTTTTTCTTTGTCGCGCCAATATTCCTTGCTCAAAGTTTCCGTGTCGTATTCTAGATGTCCCATCATAAAAATGCTTCGGTTATCCTTTGATTTTGCCAGAGTCACTTCGTTAAAATCACTTTCCGCAAGAATCGTCAAGTCAGAAACCTTTTGAATTGCGGACGAGGAAACCGTCGTGTGGCGGGATGTCGGAACCGGAAAAAGGTCGTCGAATCCGCGCAGAAGAGGTTCGTTCTTTGTTGAAGCGTGGTTTGGAAATACGCCAAAGAGCTTTTTTTCCAAAGAATTCTTTTTGATTCCGTAATTGTGGTAAAGTCCTGCCTGCGCGCCCCAGCAAATGTAAAGCGTTGAGTACACGTTCTCGCGGGCATAGTCCATAATGTCGCAAAGTTCGCCCCAGTAATCAACGTCCTCAAAAGGCATTTGCTCCACGGGGGCTCCCGTAATAATCATTCCGTCGTACTTGTGCTTAAAAATCTCACTGGAAGGAATGTAGAACTTCTCCAAGTGTTCTTCGCTCGTGTGAGTTGACTCGTGGTTTTCCATGCGCACGAGAGAAATGTCCGTCTGGAGCGGAGTGTTTCCCAAAAGTCGCAAAAGCTGCGTTTCGGTAGTTTCTTTCGTAGGCATCAAGTTGATTATCGCGATTTTTAGCGGACGGATATCCTGCGTTGCGGCTCGACTTTCCGTCATCACGAAAATATTTTCATTCTCAAGAATTGTTCTTGCTGGTAAATCTGACTGTATTCGAATTGGCATACAAATAATATAGTAAATAAAATCGAAATTTGCTATATTACCCTTTATGAGTTCTTCAAAAGACAAGCAGAATGCTATAAGAAAACTTAAGGCACTTAATTTTTCTGCAAAAACAGATGTAAAGGATTTTCGGGATAAAATAAATTCAACTTTTTCTTCTATTTATCTACCGAATCAAGTTTCGCTTTCAGAAAGAAAGTTTGACGACGTTGAATGTGATGTGATTGAGCCGGTAATGTTTTCCTCAAGACGAATTTTGATTTATGTTCATGGAGGTTCATTCGTGGGCGGTTCTAGAAAGGCGTACAGGCCTTTTGTGTCCACTCTCGCAAATTCAATGGCTTGCAAGGCTTATTTGCCAGAGTTCAGGCTGGCACCGGCTTTTCCCTATCCTTCGTCGGTGGAAGATGTGCAGAAAGTTTTTGAAACCGTTTTTACCGAGGCTCAGGCAGCTTTGTCAGTCATTTCTGACGGTTCAAAAAATGATGATGAAAAAAGTGAGATAATCGTTGCGGCAGATACGAGCGGAGCTTCGATAGCGGTGTCGCTTTTGCTTTCGATTAACGAAAAATATCGTTCCGGAGTTTCAAGGCTGATTCTTTTTAGCCCGTGGCTTGATATTTCGGATGACAATCAGATTTTTAAGGTTCGGAAAGCGAGTGACGAAGTTTTTACGGCGGAAGGAATCCGTTTTGCGGCGGAAAATTATACTCACGTGGCGAACAGAAACAGCCCTCTCGTTTCGCCTTTAAAAGGCTCGCCGGCGGAATTTAAGGGCTTCCCGAAGGTGTTTATTCAGATGGGCGAAAAAGAACTTTTCCTTGACGATGCGGAAAAGTTTCACAGCCTGATTTACGATGCTGGCAGCAAATGTGACATTGACATTTGGAAGGGAATGATGCCGATGTTCCAGCTTGCGGATGAATATTTGAGCGAGTCTCACCTCGCAATCGAAAAAATCGGCAAAATGATTACGAATCCGTCCCACGACGATGAAAGTGAGACGAGAATTTTACTTAAACTCGAAAAGAATTAACGGAGGTTTTTTATGGAGCTTGTGTGCCCTGCAGGAAATGTAGACAAACTTGAATACGCATACAATTATGGTGCGGACACTGCGTACATCGGTCTAAAACGTTTTTCTCTCAGAATCAAGGCCGATAATTTTTATGATGATGAATACAAGCGTGTAATCGAACTTAAAAAGAAATTTCCAAAGAAAAGACTTTTTTGCGCGCTGAACATTTCGTTCCACAATCACGACATGGATCAGTTTTACAAGAATCTGGATTACTTCCATCAGTATCCGATTGATGCGTTCATCGTTCAGGATTTGGGAATGGTGCGTCTCTTGCAAAAGGAATTCCCTGGCGTTCATCTTCATCTTTCGACCCAGGCTTCGTGCATGAACAAAGAGGCGGTAAAAATGTACCGCGATTTGGGATTCAAACGTGTCGTTCTTGGTCGCGAAGTGACTCTCGAAGAAATTCGTGAGATTAAGGATGAAAACCCGGATATGGAGCTTGAATGCTTTGCCCACGGCGCAATGTGCATTGCCTATTCTGGCCGCTGTCTTATGAGCGCATATCTTACTGGTCGTTCAGCTCAGTCAGGATTTTGCAGCCACACTTGCCGCTGGGATTATGACTTGGGAACGTCTTCTAGCCAGCGTCTGGCAGAACTTAACAAAAAGGGCGGAAAACTTACAGAGGCAGACGCAAAACTTATTGCTCAGTCTGGAATGCTCCGCTTGGAGGAACATCAGCGTCCTGGCGAGTACTTCCCTGTTTTTGAGGGCGATGATTTTACTGCGATTCTTTCTTCAAAAGATTTGTGCATGATTGACCATCTTGAAGATATGAAAAAAGCTGGTATTGATGCAATAAAAATCGAAGGCCGAATGAAGTCGATTTATTACGTTGCGATGGTTACACGCGCGTATCGAAAGGCTTTGGACGCACTCGACGGAAAAATTTCTTACGACGAGGCAAGACCGTTTATGGCGGCTCTTGAAGAAGTTGCTCACCGCGAAAGCACAACAGGCTTTTACTACAACCGTGGAGATGCTGACAAAACAACCGTCGGTGCGAGTGATTCACCTTACGAACTTGCCTCAACGATTGAAGAGGAACTTGATACCGAAAAGATTCTTGCTGCGGGTGAAAAACTCGTTGCTGACCGCGAAGCCGAAATCAACGCGATGCACCCGAATGCAAAGGCTGCAGTGCTCCGTGATTTGGAACAGCATCCAGAAAAAGTCGTTCGCACTGTAACAAAGCGTGAAGGCTGGAAGATTTACAAGATGAATCCGCTCAACAAAATCGACGAGGGAACAGACCTTGAGCTTGTTTCGCCAGACGTGCTGAGCCTAAAATTGCCTGCGTCGGATTATGAGTTCATAAATCCTGTTACGGGCGAAAAACGTTCGTGGGTGAACGCAGACCACGATTGTGCGATTTATACGCCGCTGAAGATTCAGGCGGGAACACTCGTCCGCATGAAGGATGCTGAATATGTTCCTGGAAAAATCCGCGACACGGGGCGAGGGAATAATTAGGAATGCGGAATTAGGAAAAAACTTAGGTGGTATTTAGTCGCCGAAGTTTTTTCCTTCGCTCCTAATAATTGACTCCCTTTCCGCCACGATTTTAAAACACCTGCAAGACCCGCCCGCCAAAGCGAAAGTTTTGCTTTGCAAAAGTTTCGGGAACCGCACAAGCCAACATAAACTCCAAAAGTCAACTTGCAACGGTTTTGAAAAAAACAGAAGGAAATAAAATAAAGAACACAATTGCGAGCCGCGGTGGCGAGCATGAAACTTAACCTTAAAATCGTGGCCACCCTTTCCGCCACGATTTTAAAACACCTGCAA
>NZ_JPUF01000063.1 GCF_014737315.1 Treponema zioleckii
CAATGCCAGACGGAGGAGATGCTACAGTGGTAGATCTTCCAAAAGCCGGCATTACGGGCAACAGCCACTTTATGTTCCAGGAAACAAACAACAGGGAAATTGCCGACCACATCGAAAAATGGCTTAAGGAAAGGGGGCTTTAATATGAAGAAATCCCCTTCGTCAATTATACTGGAATTTTATGTTCCAACGTTCATCCCGACAAACTGGAATTTGTGCGATTATCTTTCGGTTTATTCTTCCATCAAGGATTATGTATTACATTTCTCTTTCCACTATTGGCAGTTCCTCTTACTTCTTCGTGGTAAAAGTAATCTACAATTGTTGGATGTCCTTTCTCTACTCTCTCATACGGAGTTTCATTATCAACAAACCTGCAATCATACTTTTTAGCCAGCTCTTCTGCTTTCTTTTCCAGCGCTTCAAAATAGCTGCGGTTCTTTTTGTTATAAATTTCGTCATACAGTGGCACCAGATCCGGATGTTTATCGGAAATGTATTTCATGATATCTGCCTTAAAACCTCCGCGAAGATTCAGATTCTCAAGCCATACAAGGTCACACTGATCTTTTGTCCTGTCTATGATTGCTTCTATATCCGTAATCCCCGGGAACACGGGTGAAATGAAGCAAATTGTACGAATGCCTGCCGCATATACCTCTTTCATTGCAGCAAGCCTTCTTTCTATGCTTACTGCCGCATCCATATCATCTTTAAACTCTTCATCAAGAGTATTGATTGACCATGATACTGTAAGTCTGCTATTTTCATTGATCTCTTTTAGCAGATCCAGATCTCTTAGTACAAGGTCTGACTTTGTGCAGATAAGTATGTCCGCACCACTGTCCTTTAGTTCTTCCAGAAGTCTTCTTGTATTTTTATATGTTTTCTCTAGCGGATTATAACCATCCGTAACTGTTCCAATAATTACCTTCTGGCCGGCATACTTCTTTGGATTCTTTATTTCAGGCCAGTCTTTCACATCCATGAAAGTTCCCCATTCCTCCGTATGCCCTGTAAAGCGTTTCATAAAAGATGCGTAGCAGTATTTACAGGCATGGGGACACCCCACATAGGGATTCACCGAATATCCTCCAATAGGAGTATTCGATTTTGTCATTACACTTTTTGTTTCTATATGATTTACTTTGATTTCTGGTTGTTCCATATCCTCTGTTCCTCCAGCACTTTGTTAAAAGCATCCGGCATTTCCTGTATCATTTCTTCTCCCATAATCGGAACAAGATCTTCTTTCCAGAATACAGGAATGTTCAGTTCATGAGCCTGTTCTGTCAATGAATAAACCCACCCGGGATCTGTTTTAACAGTCCTGCTCTTTGCACCTGTCATGGTTCCCACCACAATCCAGTCAATGCCTGTAAGATCAACCTTACCCGGATCATCGAACAAAGGCTCAAAAGTAACATGATATTTTTTTGCCTTCACATTGCTCCGCAGTGCATCAATACGCCATAACTCAGACTTTCTCGTAACTGTAACGCCAAACCATGCATTATCAAGATCTGTTTCAAAAGACAGAAGATCCGGTCGTTTGGTAAGAAAAAGAAACTGGTGCTGAGGATTCTCTGCTATCTTTTTAAAGACTTCCTCTCTCCATTCCTCATGCCAGCCCGAGAGATCGCTCATGCCGGTCAGCAGAAAATTCTGCGGCTTTTTCTTTTCCATCATACGAAGCTTGCCTTGAAAAAACTGTGGCTTTTCAAAATCATCTATGATGTGATAACGCCTCGTATTGTTTCTGGCATAGCAGTACGGACATCCAACAGTGCACCCTATAACAAGATTCATGTTCTGAATCTGATCTTTAATACAGATACTCATTTGTCACTCCATTCCTCAAGGTTTACCCTGATGCGGTTAAGATACTCTTCAAACTGAAGAATCTCTTTATCCGTAAAATCACGATAATAAATATTCCCCATCTCATTGGATACGGAGTCATAAGCTTCTTTAAGTTCTTTGGCTTTATCTGTGAGGAACAGAAGAGTTTTTCTCTTATCAGCTTCATCCGTTTTGCGGCTTATCAGTCCGTTTTTTTCCATCCGCTCAAGCATGGTCGTAAGTGAAGTAATTGCAAGTCCGCTTTTCTCGGAAATAATTTTAATAGGAACGCCATCTTCCTGCCATAAGACATACAGAATCCTTCCCTGAGCTCCGTTAAATGCATCAATGTTTTTTTCTGCCAGTATCCTTTCAAATATACGATCACCCAGCTGTTTTATTTTTGTAACAAGAAATCCACCTTTTGTCTTCATAATTAAATACTCCTATATCGTAGTTTTATACTACCATATAGGAGTATTTGTATCAAGCACACATATCATAATTTCCGGTTTTATTCAATCAGTTTTTATTCTCACTGCATAGTGTTTTGCTTACGATCATGGATATTCCTATGGCAATAACAAGAAGAAATGCAACTGCCCCTGATTCCAGAAGTGGCTGGCATGTTCACGGCGGAATGTATGTCATCGGCGTTGGCGGAGTTGGCTTGTATCAGGAAGAAGGAAAGCCCGCCATCATAATCAGAAAGGGCGATGTGATTCAGATTCCAGCGGGCTTTTCCTTCTTTCAAAGCCTTTTCCAGCTGACGATAACCTGCAAGCCAGTTTCCTGCCGGCTGATGGATGTAGAGCAGATCAACATAATCTAGGCCAAGACGTTCAAGAGTTTCGTCAACAGCGTCTGGATTTTCGTATTCCGACGGCCAGAGCTTTGTAGAAAGAAAAACTTCCTTTCGGTTGATTCCGCTTTCTTTGATTCCCCGTCCAACTGCGCGCTCATTCACATAGGCGTTTGCAGTGTCGATAAGGCGGTAGCCCATCTTAAGAGCCTCGCGGGTGCTGTTCTGGGCATCTTTCGGTGAAAGCATAAAAGTTCCAAGTCCGATTACAGGACACTCGATTCCATTGTTAAGTTTGATTGTCTGCATAGCGTATCTCCTGTTATTGATTATTATTTAAGCCAGTCCTGTACGGCTTTCTTCGCAGCACTTCTATTTGTCTGTGCAACCTTTCCCTGAACGGCAAGTCCGTTTTTCACCGTCGCGCCCTTGCAGGTTGAACGGATACGGCTTTCTGTTCCGGCCAGTCCGCTTCCTTCGTGAGTACAAAACGGTATTACGGTTTTTCCATTCCAGTCGTGGGCTTCTAAGAATGTGTAAAGGGGCATTGGTATATCTCCCCACCAGTTTGGATATCCGATGTAGATTGTGTCGTAGGCGCTGATGTCGATATCAGTTTTGAGGGCAGGGCGGGCTTTTTTGTTCTGCTCATCTTTTGCAATCTGAGTCAGGTGGCTGTAGCTGTCGGTTGGATAAGGCTTTTGAGTTTCAAGTTCAAAAAGCTCTGAGCCAGTTTCTTCTGCAATAAACTTTGCGATAATAGAAGTGTTTCCTTCTTTTATGTTTCCAACGTTATACTGTTCGCCAGCGAGCGAAAAATAAACTACCAGTGATTTTCCCATTTGAGTCTCCTTGAGTTTGAAGTTTTGTTTTGTGCGAATAGTGAACCTGCAAGGCAAGCTGCTATTCCCAAGCCGATAAGTGTTTTTTTTCAGATTCATTTTTTCCTCCGAAATAGTTTTATTCTGGGCGTTACCGCCTGCCTGCGGCAGTCGGTCGGGCTTTTCGCCATTCCGCACCGCTCCCTAGGTGTCCGCCTTCGGCGTGGCTACAATCCCTAACGCTCACTTGCATTATAAGTGACAAGTGTCTATTTTCTATGGACAATGAGGAATGTAATGTTGTTTAAACGACAGAATTGTGATAAATGCCTATTAATATAGATTTTTTGAAAACTGGCTTCCAGAAGTGTTAAGAAAATGTTTGTGCAAATAAGTGGAAGCAGAAATAAATTGATAGGTTTGCATAGGAATATAGAATTATAAATATGAACAGAAACTTCAAATGATTATGATTATATGCTATAATCTAAAATTAGCTGGATATTTTATGTCTCTTTTGAATCGTATTTTTGGCACTAATAGTGACTCTGTGAAGAAAAATAAAAATATTTATCATTCTGATAATCCCAAAATAAATGAAATCCTTTCATTTAATAATTTTATAGATGATTTACTTTCAAAAGATTCTTATATTGCAAAATCAGATTACCTGAAAAAGATAGATGCAACGAAGGATATAATTTCATATTTTCAACAGTTACAAAATGATGATTTGTTGCCTGATTTTTGTAAGAAAAATTCTGTTGCAGAAGATTTCATATTTTCTGTTTTTACAAAATACTCTGATATAAAAAATCTTGTTGCAGAACATAATAAAAATTTTGTTTCACAAAAACTTGAATCAGAAAAAAGTTATCTTGACACAATTCTGTCTGATGTTGATTCAAATATTATGTTAGATGATGACCAGCGTCGCGTCATTCTTACAGATGAAGATTATTGTCTTGTAATTGCGGGGGCTGGAGCCGGAAAAACGACAACGGTTGCAGCAAAAGTAAAGTATCTTGTAGAAAAGAAAAACATCAATCCAAAGGAAATTCTTGTAGTTTCTTTTACTAACAAAGCGGTTGGCGAACTAAAAGAAAAAATAAATCAGCAATTGAAAATCGATTGTCCCATAACAACTTTCCACTCAACGGGAAATGCAATCTTGCATAAGGAAAACGATGAAAAACTGAATATTGTACAAAATGAAAAGCTATACTTTGTTTTGGAAGATTATTTTAGAGATACAGTTTTACAAAATCAAAAACTTGTTGATGATTTAATAAAGTTTTTTGCGACATATTTTGATGCTCCAATTGAAGTAAAAGATAAAAATCAGTTTTTTAACAATTTGTCAAACTCAAATCTTTCTACAATGAAGAGTGAACTGGGAGAAGTTGACTATCAAGTAGAAATCAAAAATTCTAGAATTAAAAAATATGAAACAATACAAAATGAAATTTTGCGTTCTCAGGAAGAGGTTCAGATTGCAAACTTCCTTTATTTGAACAACATCGATTACGAGTATGAGCCTTGCTATAAATATAATATTGAAGGAGCAAAAAAGCCCTACACTCCTGATTTTAAAATCACCCAAAATGGAAAAGAAGCCTATATTGAACATTTTGGCGTAACTGAAGATGGCTACAGCAACAGATACTCAGCGGAAGAATTAAAAAAGTATAACAAAGCAATGCGGGATAAAGTTGCAATTCACCGTAAGCATGGAACAAATCTCATCTGTACCTGCTCGCAATATAATGATGGGCGGGAACTGCTTGAGCATTTAAGAGAAAAACTAGAATCATTTGGTTTTGTATTGAATCCACGTGACAATAAGGAAGTAATGCAAAAGATTTCCAATCAAGATTCCAGTCGTTATATCAGAAAACTGATAAATCTTATAGATAGATTCATTTCAAATTTCAAGACCAACGGATATTCAGTTGAAAAATTTGATGAGTGGGGAACTCAGACAAAAAATGTAAGGACGAAACTGTTTTTAGGTATTTGTAAAGAATGTTACTTGGAATATGAGCGATATCTTCACAAAAATAATGCAATTGATTTTTCGGACATGATAAATAAATCGGCACGGCTATTGAAAGAATCAAAAACAGTAAGTGATCAGATAGATTTTAAATATATCATTGTTGATGAATATCAGGATATTTCCCGCCAGAGGTTTGATTTAGTCGGAGCGTTGCATGACGTTACTAATGCAAAAATCATTGCTGTTGGAGATGACTGGCAGTCAATTTATGCGTTCAGCGGTTCAGACATAACTCTATTTACTAAGTTTTCAGAAATCATGGGATATGCAGAACTTTTGAAAATTACAAAAACCTACCGCAATTCACAGGAAGTCATCGATATTGCCGGAAATTTTATTCAGAAAAATACGGAACAAATCAGAAAAACCTTAAAGTCCCCAAAGACAATTACAGACCCTGTAATTATTTATACTTATGATTCAAAACAAAAGAGATTTGGAGGGAATTCAAATTATAATCTGGCAAAGTCTGTTGAAACCGCTATAGAAAAAATCATTGAATTCAACAAAGTTGAAGGAAAAGACTCTAAAAAGCAGGAAATTCTTTTGCTTGGAAGATTTGGTTTTGACGGGAAAAATTTGGAACGCTCAAGTCTTTTTGAATATAAAGATTACGGTAATAAGATTAAGTGCCTAAAGCATCCAGAATTAAAAATTACATTTATGACAGCTCATGCTTCAAAAGGCTTAGGATATGATAATGTAATTGTCATAAATGGAAAGAATGAGACTTATGGCTTTCCTTCAAAAATTGAAAATGACCCAGTGTTAAATTATGTTGTAAAGCGCGATGATACTATTGAAGCTGCCGAGGAACGTCGTCTTTTCTATGTTGCCATGACACGAACAAAAAACAGAGTGTATTTTATAGCTCCAGAAGAAAATCCTTCAGAATTCCTTTTGGAAATAAAACATGATTATAAAAACGTTGTTTTAAAAGGAGAATGGAGCGAAGAAGTAAAAAATGGCAGTGCATTTAAGAAATCTTGCCCGATTTGTGGTTATCCCCTTCAGCATAAAGTAAAAACTGCTTATGGACTGAATCTTTGGATTTGTATGAACGACCCGGAAATCTGTGATTTTATGACAAATAAAATAGAAGCTGGGAAATTATCAATTCAAAAATGCGATAAATGTGATGGCTATTTAATTGCACGACAGCAAAAAGATGGACGATATTTTTTAGGCTGCACAAATTATAATGCCAATGGAAAAGGTTGCAGTAATATTATTTGGAATGAGGATTATTATAGAATGAATAATCTTACTCCAGAACCTGCAATTAAAAAGGAAATACCTAAAGGGTATGAACGTAAAACGAAATAAAAAAGCAAAACAGATAAAGCTTGCAAAGAAATAGAAAACATCTTGCCAAAGACTCTTCTCAGGCTGGGCAAATTGTACTTAAAGTTGTTTTTATAAAAAATGAACCTATGCAAATAACCTGCATCATCTAGAAATCCTGATTGAAAACAATGAAATAAAGGCTTAAAAGATAGTGGAGAAATCTAGCTAAAACGATAGAAAAATAATTTGCAATGTATGACAGTTTTCGATATATTGTTTTTTTATTTGTAAAATAGCTATATTTGAGTTAGAAGTTCGAATACTTTGAATGTACCATCTTTAGTAAATTACGAGTTTTCGTAAATAATAAAGGAGGTGCCTATGAAAACTTCTTCTGTGGTTCTTGACGCATGTAATTCAATGCGTGAGGAGTTCAAAAAATCTCATTATTCTAAAAAAGAATGTGAAACTATTCCAAGTCAATTGTCTAATTGGGCTTTGATTTTGGATAGGATTGATTCTGTATATGATGAGGATTGCGAAAATAACTTTGACGAAACCGATTTTGAAAAAGCTATGAAAGTTTTTCCAAAATTTCATAGTGCCGTATCAAAGTATAAAAATTACGCTAAACAGAAGAAAGAATGTGTTCAAATCTGTAAGGTTTTGAGTACTTATGTTTCGGGTGTACAAAGTTTACTCGAATTAAATAAGCATGCCTTTTTAGAAATTGAGCGTTATTATGCAAACCCGGGCAACTTAGTTGATTTGGAGTATTGCATGACTGCAGATGATTATTAGCTAATCATTTTGCACAATACATAAGTATCTTATGTCAAACCATACCGAGTATCTCAGTTGGTTATTGAAAGGTTTGAAAAATTGTGAGCAGTTTTGTTTCATGAAAGTATCTTGGATAAACCTTTCCCTTAATAGTAGTAGGCAGCTCAGAAAAAGACTCCAATTTATGGAGTCTTTTTTATTATGGTAAAAACGATTGATGGATTTGCGGGAAATCCATATAACGGGTAGACTAGGAGTTTTAGCATCATCTCAACAAATTGTGAGATGTTTATGCTTGCAGAAGTTGGAAAAATAGAAAAAAACACCACGCTGTCACAAAAATAAAATCACCCTTTCAGCACTCTTCCAAAAGGCGGGCAATATTCTGCTGATAGCCTTGCAGAGTTTTAGTGGCAAGCTTAGATGACTTGTCCAACAGCCTGCGCCCAGAGTTATGGTCGCCTGATTCTATGAGGCTGCGAGCGTTTTCGATATCCTTTTTTAAGCGTAGTTCTTCTAGCATATTAGTGTAGGCGGAGTCTTTCTGTGCCATTGAGATTGCCTTGTCATAGTACGAAAGCCCACGTTCTGTCTGCCCCTTTCTTCGTAAAAGATACAATCCGTAAGTTGCCGTATTGCATGGGTTTTGTCCGATTGTGGGGATAAATGCTTTTAGTATATGCTCTGGAATACATTTATTCATTTCAAGATATGCAAAGACAATATTATTTAGAACCTGTATATTATGCTTTCCATGAGGGAAATTCCTGTGTATCTGCATCAGAAAGTCAAGGCAGGATTCCATTTGTGGCAAATTGATTGATATTTTTATCCTTGTAAAACTTCCTTCAGTTGCCTCATCATTTCAACCCTGCACACGGCATAAAACTTAACATTCACTTCCTCGTCTTCAATGGGAACGGCTACACGGCTTTTTTTCTATTCTTCCCATCCCTTGCAGACATCACACCAGCCGGTGGCACCTGAAACTTCTTCCAGTTCAGAGGGAGTTAGTTTTACCGAAGTAAATGAGTTTCCGCCTGCTGGATGAACGTATTCAAAGCGCTTCATTGAAATATCGAGCCATACGGGGATTTCTTTTGGAACATTGAAAGGGCAGACTCCGCCGGGAGCAAAGCCGGTAATTGCTTCAACCTGGTCGCGGGCAATCATGCTGGGCTTTACGTGAAACTGTGCCTTGAACTTTGAGTAGTTTACCCGTCCATCACCTGCCATTACCACGATAACAGGTTTTTCATCCACAATAAATGAAAGCGTCTTTGCAATCTCCGCTTCAGAACAGCCAATCTGCTGTGCTGCGTGTTCTACGGTGTCGATTGTTTCTTTGTGTTCGGTGAGTCTGTCTGCATATCCCTTAGCTTTGAGGAAGTCTAAAACTTTTTCATTTATCATATATCTACCAGCCTTTTTTACTCAACAACGGCTACTGCTTCAATTTCAACAAGGGCACCCTTTGGTAAAGCTGCAACTTCAAAGCAGCTGCGGGCAGGTTTTGAAACAAAGTACTTTTCGTATACTGCATTAAATGCGGCGAAATCTGAAATGTGTGCGAGAAAGCAGGTTGTTTTTACGACTTTTGAAAAGTCACTTCCTGCCGCCTTTAAAATTTCTCCAAGATTCTTTATGGTCTGTTCTGCCTGAGCTTCAATGTCACTTCCCTCGATTGTGCCTGTTTCAGGATTCAAAGGAATCTGCCCTGAAGTGTATAAAAATCCGTTTGCAAGAATTGCCTGTGAATAAGGTCCGATTGCTGCCGGTGCTGATTTAGTTTCAATAGTTTTCATAGTAGGCCTCCAGATATTTACCTATTATTCAGATAGGGATATAATACAAATAAGGAGGCTGTCAGTCAATGAAAAGTATTTTGATAAAAGACACAACAAAGGAAGAACGAGAAAAAATCGTTGCCGATGCTCTTGGCTGTGGAAGCGACTGTTCCATGTGCTGTGCCTGTGGCGGCATGGAAATTGACTATCAGCAGTACATAGACGGTAAGAAAGAAATTGCCCAGCTGAATGCAGAATACCGGGCAAATACGATGATAGGGCACTAGATTATAGCTTTCCCATCAAATCCTTAATTGTTGTTTTTTTCAATTCTTCTTCCAAAGCCTTTTGGGCATTATCTAATGGCTGGTCTAGAACTGCATGGATTTTGCTGCCAACGGGACATTTTGGATTAGGATTTACATGAAAATTAAAGACGGACCGCTCGCTCTCCTTTTCTTCGCTTACGGCTTTGTAAACATCCAAAAGGGAAATTTCTTCGGCTTTCTTTGAAAGGGTAGAGCCTCCGACTCCGGCTTTTGTTTCTACCATTCCAGCTGCCTGGAGTTTTCCCAAAATCTTTCTGATAATTACCGGGTTCATGCCAGTGCTTCCTGCAATAAAATCGGAAGTGACTTTGTAGTCTTTTTCAAAATAAGCGATGCAGAGAATAGTGTGAATGGCAACGGTAAGGTTTGTGTTTAGTTTCATAATCCTGTCCTTGTTTCAGTATATCAGATTTGTTGTAAAAAATAAATAACAAGAAATGAAGCTTTGGGCGTTACCACTTGCCGCAGACAAGCGGTCGGGCTTTTCGCCATATCCTGTAATATTTTTAATACTCGATTGAGTTCAGATGGATTCAGATAAGTAAATTTTATGACTTTTTGCCTAGATATTTTTAATTTAGCACAAAAAATCGAAAAAGTTCTATTCATTTTGATTCATCTGAACTCACTCAATTCTAGATTTTACTTAAGGTCTTTACTTAAAATGGAGTACTATATTGGAATAATTTTTCTTTCAAGTATTATCTAATTTAAACTTCAATAAATTCGTAAGCCGTAGGTTTTTGGCCTGCGGACTAAGTTTTTTACAATAAATTGACTTAAAAACAACAATGTCATTCCTTGTCACCTTATGAGTATATAATATCTATAAATTATTCAATTTATGATGTATAATATTTATTTATAGGGGAATAAAAATGTCTGCAAGACCGTTCATAAAATGGGTAGGTGGAAAAACACAACTTTTACCAGAAATTCGACAACGCTATCCTGAAAATATAACCAGATATTGCGAACCATTTGTTGGTGGCGGAGCTGTATTATTTGATGTACTTCAGACATTTCATCCTAATGAAGTTCTTATTAATGACATCAATCCTGAATTAATTAATCTCTATGAAAATATTCGTGATAATTGTGAACCTTTAATTCAATTATTGGAACACTTTCAAACAGAGTATCTTGAAACTCCTGAAGCTGACCGTCAGAACCTCTATCTTGGGAAACGCGCAACATATAATCATTTTATTGAAGAACGTAATCCTGAACATAACCTTGAGAAAGCAGCCCTTTTTATTTATCTGAATAAGACTTGTTTTAATGGACTTTATAGAGTAAACCGCAATGGTTTATTTAATGTTCCGTTCAATCGAGCAAAAAATCCTCTAATTTGTGATTCCGAGAATATACGTGAATGCAACCAACTTCTTCAGAATGTTCAAATGCATGTAGGCGATTATTCCTACTGCAGAGATTTCATCGATGAAAATACATTTGTTTATTTGGATCCACCATACAGACCTCTAACAGCATCTTCATCTTTTACTTCGTATAATGAAAATGGTTTTTCTGATGTACAGCAAATTGAACTGGGCAACTTTATTACTGAAATGGCACATAGAGGAGCCTTGATTGTTGCAAGTAATTCAGATCCCCATAATGCAAATGAACAGGATGAGTTCTTCGATAATCTATATGCAGATTTTAATATAGAAAGAGTTCAAGCTGCACGAATGGTAAACAGTAATGCCAGACGTCGCGGACCGATTAATGAATTATTGATTAGTAATATCGCAGCTGTTTTCTAGAGGTTTAAATGAACAACATCGAATTAGGAGCAGAAGAACTTTCAAAGTTATTAAATGATTTTTATTCATATTTCGAAACTGGATATGATTTTGAAAATTTTCTCAAACTATATTTAGAAAAGATTGGTTTGGATGAAGTCTATGTTACTCAGAAATCAAGAGATGGAGGGTACGATTTAACAGCAAAACGATATGGTGTCGAAGATTTTGATGATGCAGATGAAATCGATTACCGAATTCAAGCTAAACGTAATTCTCCCATTTCATCAATATCAGTAACTAAAATTCGTGAATTAAAAGGACGATGCTTTCTGGTCAAAAAGGCATTTTTATTACTACGGCAAAATTCACACAAGAAGCAATAAATGAAGCTAAAACTGATTCTTCCAGACCAATTGTTTTAATTGATGGAGCATCGTTGATTCAGAGTTGTATTGAAAAAGAAATTGGATTTGTTTATAAACCAGTATTTAGTGCTGCCAATCTTGATATGCAATTTAAGAAAGATAAACCTGAAAAAAAACAGGAAACTTCAAAAGTTACACCTTTGGAAAATGCAATTGAAAAGCAAATTTCTGAAAATGATTTGAGAGCAAAAATATTAAGACTTCCTCTCTCCATAAAGAATTCTTTACCTCAGGATGCAAATAAAGTGAAAGTCATTTTTTAATGGCTCTATAGAAAAAGAATGCACTATTGATAAGACTCGTGCATATCTGGCAGGCGTTACAGAAATATATCGCCAATTTGAGTTAATTGACATAGATAATATTTTACATCGTGGAAAATCAGCATGGTTATATGATAACAATCAATTGAAAATAAATATAGAACGCGCAGAGGATTAAAGATGGGAAATAGAAATTTTAATTCATGGCTTTCTAGTTTCAGATATAGTATAGCTGACTTTGGATATTATATTGATTTTACAAAAGTTTATAAAAACGTAGATTCAATCAAAATTGAGTTGAATATTCTAAACTCATTAATAGGTTCAAAAAACATTGAAACAGATTTCGAGAACTTAATTGCAAAATATCCAGAAACATTAAAATGCATTCCAATTTTACTTGCTGTTCGTGAATATGAGATTTTTGCGGGTGAAAACGGTGATGTAAAACTTTATACATTTAATAAGCAGATTAACACAATAGATGATTATAAACTTTTCATGAGAAAAACAGGACTTTTTGACCTTCTTTCAAATCACATTATTAATAATCTGTACGATTATGTAACTGGAGTTGAAACAGGTCTTGATTCAAATGGCCGCAAAAACCGTGGTGGCCATCAGATGGAAGATTTGGTTGAAAGTTATATCCAAAAAGCAGGTTTTAAACGTGATGTAAACTACTTCAAAGAAATGTATGTTTCAGAAGTTTCCAGAAAATGGAATATTGATTTATCAGCTGTTTCTAATCAGGGAAAAATGGAAAAACGCTGGGACTTCGTAGTAAAAACAGATAGTTGTATTTATCTCATTGAAACAAACTTCTATGGAAGTGGCGGTTCAAAACTTAATGAAACAGCCCGCAGCTACAAAACAATTGCAACTGAAATGAAAAATGTAAAAGGTGCAAAGTTCGTCTGGTTCACAGATGGAGCAGGATGGAAGTCAGCAGCAAGAAACCTTGAAGAAACCTTTGATGTTCTTGATGATATTTATAGCATCAATGATATGCAGAATGGAATTATGAAAGAGGTATTTAAATAATGAAGCAGAATGGTTATGGAGGAGCAAATACTCTTACCGGATTAGTTTTTGAGGGTGAAGTTGACCTTAAAACATTTTTATCTGGTCAAAACGATTATAAAGTAATAGAACATGATGTATTTTATAAAGGAAAACTTGTAGCAAATATTTATAAAAAACATGATTTTTACAAATATTTCCTTAAACCTCATGGAATTGATTGGAAAAAGCATATTTCTAAGCAATTATTACCTGATGACTCAATTTTCGTTATAGCTAATAACACAGTCTTTATTATTGAATGTAAATATCAAAAAGTTAAAGGCTCTGTTGATGAAAAACTTCAAACTTGCGATTTTAAGAAAAAACAATATCAAAAACTGCTAGCTCAACTTAATGTTGAAGTTGAATATATCTATTTATTAAGCGATTGGTTTAAGGATCCCAAATATAAAGATGTCCTTGATTATATTCACAGTGTTAGATGTCAGTATTATTTTGGATATATTCCATTACAGAAATTAGGACTACCAGTTCCAGGAGTAGATTAAAATTTCAATAAAACCTTGGTATCGCTCGAACAATTTAGACTTTACTCTTGCAAAAGGCGATTGTTTGGAACTGCTTCCAAACATAAACTTTCAGTTTGATATGATTTTTGCAGATCCTCCTTATTTTCTTTCAAATGGCGGTATCTCTGTTCAGAGCGGTAAGCAAGTAAGTGTAAATAAAGGCAATTGGGATAAATCTCAAGGCTTTGAAAAAGACAATGATTTTAATCGGCGGTGGCTTGCCCTCTGTCGTGAAAAATTAACCGATAACGGAACAATCTGGGTATCAGGAACTTTTCACAATATTTTCTCAGTTGCTCAATCTATGACGGAACTAGGATATAAAATCCTGAACTGTATTACATGGCAGAAAAATAATCCTCCGCCAAATTTATCATGCAGATATTTTACTCATTCAACGGAGTTTATCCTCTGGGCAAAAAAATCAGCAAAATCAAAGCATTATTTTAATTATGATTTAATGAAATCTATTAATGGCGGAACTCAGATGCGTGATGTGTGGACTCTTCCCGCGATTGCAAAATGGGAAAAATCATGCGGAAAGCATCCTACTCAAAAACCTCTTCCTTTGTTGTCCAGAATTATTCTAGCTTCTACAAAAGAAAATGATTGGATTCTTGATCCATTTTCTGGAAGTTCTACAACGGGAATTGCATCTACAGTTCTAGGCCGTAGATTCTTAGGCTTAGAGCGTGAGACTGAATTCCTTGAAATGTCTAAGGCTCGCAGAGAAGAGTTGAACGACATAAAAATCAAACATGATTACTATCAACGAATTTCAAAATATGCTGATACAAACTGTATGGATATTCTGGAAGTAAGAGAACCTGAACCTTATTATGGGCGGGATTTGGATATAGAGTAAGTAGGAAAAGTTTTTCAATTAAAAGATAATGCAGTTGCTATAAAATTTAAAAAAAATAGAGAATAAAGCAAAAAATGGTATTTCGGATTCCTATAATAAGTATAGGGGGTGCGTAATGAAATTATATTTGGATTACAAGACTACAAGACGATTTGCAATTTTACTAAAATACATACCAGATACTGTAAAGGAAATATCAGCTTCGGTTGCATTTACTCAAGATGATACATTAATGAAACTTTGCGACAAGAAAAAAATTCATCTTGATTGGTGGGGATTATTTAATGCAGATATTTCCTCGAAGATAGAAATTGTAAAAGAAGCTATAAAATCTCCATATATAAAATTCTATCCTTTTGCTGAGTTATTTCATTCAAAATTAATTTGGTTTCATGGCTATGGGGTTTATATAGGCTCACATAATTTGACTCAAAATGCTATGTATCATAATGTCGAGACTGGTGTCTTTATACCTGAAAACGAATTGACGGAAGAACATAAAACAGAAATTGAACAATATTTTTCTTTTTTGAGTGACAATAGTATACCAGCTACGATTGAAGATGCTGAATTAATGGAAAAGTATATCCAAGAGACAAAAATTGAAAATGAACGAAGAAAATTTATAAAACAGAATCTAGATAATCTTTTTGAAGAAAGTTTTAGTCATCTGTTTATATTGAAGCCAGGTGTGCAAGATTGGGGAAATGATAAAGAAAAAAACGATGATAAGAAAAAACTACAGTTTTTACAAGAGTGGCGGGAGACTCAAAAATATTTGGGGATAATACATGAAAAACTTAAGAATATTAAGGAACCAAGTTGGGTTGATCCAAGTGCAGATATTTCGATAATTACAGACCAGATTTTACATGCTTATTATTATTCATATTTGTTAAAAGGAAAAGATGAAGACTTAAAAAGTTCTGAATTAGTGAATAAGGAATATGAAGAAAATAAATATAATCCAGATAAAGCAATAGAAAAAGCGCTTGACTGGTGGGAGAATCTTGAACTTCCTCCAAGTAATGAGGATGTTCATATAAATGAATGGGATAAATCTAATAAAACTCTACTTGCAAAGTTAAAAGTTGGAGAATTAACTAGAGATGAATTGTTTATTGTTTTTAATCAGAATCATGCGGCTAGGAACCATGCACGGCAGATGAAAAACTCTGATTTTGGTTTACCATCTGATTATAAAACAAATATTGAGGAAAGAGTAAATTTCTATGTGGATTGGATATTAAATCAAAGAACATCAAAAGGGCTAACAATTCAGGACACAATGAAATACTTGCTTTTTGAAGATACAATCAGTTTAGAGGAACGTGTTTATAATACGATTTACAATCCTAAATATCACATAGACCATTTCGGTAGAAGTATTGTCGGAGAATTGGTTGGATGGGGAAGGCCTGATATTACGCATTTAAGAAATAATCGCGTAAATAAAGGGCTAAGAGCTTTGGGATTTAATGTCGCATTATTTTCAGATTAATAGATGGCTTTATCGGATGATATTCAAAAAAAATGGGGGAAATTATAAATGAAAAAATAAGTATGGTTGTTGGTTTGTTGCTTTGCATATTCTGCAATATTTATGCATCAAACGTAACTGAATATTTAATGAATGATAGACTTTTTTCACATTCATTTGATCCTTCTAGTGAGGAAACTAAACCATTTGGAGATAAATCTATAAGTGATAAAGCTATGGTAGATTTACTGCTAAAGGGGTTCGTTCAGGCAAATGTTGACCAGAATACTACTAATGATTTTCTCAGAAACTATTATAATTATGTTGTAAATCATGACAGAGTTATAGCTTACGGAAAATGTATGGTTAATCCAGGAACTAATGGTGGCAATAATGGCATAGACACATTATGTTATTATTCTGTCTTTGATTCTGGAAACTCAAAATACACGATTGTGATATTTGACTTTTTTAGACAAAAAATATATGAAACAGAAATTTCCTTAAAGAATGGTTCATTGTTAAGCTTACTAGGAAATATTAACAATGCTTTAGACAGTAAAACGGAAGGTGAATTTCCTGAATTGATTGGTGGTGAAGCATCTCATGGTACTTATTTTTTAGATTATAATCGTGAGGTCGGACAACATACTTGCTTAAAGTATGATAAACCAATTTCAAAGAAAAAGAAATTTACTAAAAAAGATACAGACGATGTGAAGAATAATTATAATTATACAAATATTTGGAAGGATAATTGCTCAAACTTTGCATATTGCATTGTTATGACTACTTATCGAACATATGTATTTTTTACTGAAGAAGAAATTAATTACTTTAAAGACAATATATCTTCTGCCTTTTTTAAGGCCATAAAAGAAACTGAAAATAATACATCAGCCCCAAAGAAAACAGTTGAACAGAAAATCTTAAATGATGATGTTCCCGTACAAACGAATAAAAATATTAGAGATGATACTGACGTTGAAATCTCGTTTATGTCATTTAACAAAGATTCCATAGGAAAGAATGTAAGTTCATATCTTGATACAAATAACATTAAATATAAAGCTTATAGCACTTGGAGAGGTAGCTGAAGTCAAGAATCTGAAACATTTGAAATAGAAGATATAAAATATCTTGGTGCTAATTTTAGTCTAATAGAAATTGTAATTTCATCGGGTGATGGATATTTTACGACTGATAAAATGGATACTATTGAATGTCATTTTCTTACAGAATCGGATTATGAAGTATTTATTTCTTATCTGAAAAAAAAGTATCCTTATTCAAATAAAAGCAAAGTATTTTATGGAAAATCAAGGCTTTCAAGTAAATTTGCTGAATATATTTATTATGATGAAATAACATGTGATAAACAAAACTTAAAGGTTACGTATGAGTTCTCTGTTAAGAGAGAACATGAAATTGAACTTACAGATGAGAACTTGGTTGGTTATGTACCATTTGAAACAGTCGAAGAGGTTAGAAGTGTTTGTAATCCATCTGATGGGCAGTATACTTCAAGTATTCCGATTCATGATTTAAAAGGGCATCAGTATAAATATCAATCTGCCGTACTACTTGAAGATAACGGGAAAAAATATCTTTTTATTACATTACAAAATTGGCTAACATGGGATTCAATTACGATTTCTGCCAATGAAGCACTAAGAAATTTTACTTGTAGTGAAAAGCCTTTCGGAAAACAAAGTAACTAAACATCCAGAGAACTGGGTCTCTGGCAGATAATCCAAAAAGACAGAGTCTTGTTGGCGGAGGTTTAGAAAGGGCAACGTTGCCCTTCTCAGGTTTCCAAAGGGCAGAGCCTTTTGGTGGCTATGAAGTGGAGAAAAAAAGCGGTGAAAGTTTCCTTTTGGGGAAGCTTTCATTTGCCCGCGCTTTTCGGAACGGAATAGACAAGGGGTCGAGGGGATATGCCCTCGCACAATAGAAGTTTGTTCGCAGATTTTTGTAAAAAACGCGGGCAAACTTCTATTGTGTTAGAACTTGGCTACAAGTTCTGGGGGTGCCCAAAGGGCTCGTTTTTACTGCCTTTACGGCTCTTTTTCTGTTAGGGAAACGGTGCGCTAACTAAAAAAAAACGCAATCAAGCGACTTGCAAGATTGCGTCTCTGTGGAGTTTAATCCCACCAATCGATTTCTTTTCGTGTGTGGGTAATTGTCTTGTTTTTGCGTTCCTGAACTTTCGGAATTTCTTCTCTAATTTCACGAACTTCCTTAATCTGGCTGAGGGTGTTTCCTCTCATGCCCTTTTCGATGTACTCTCCGAAATTGCTGCAGTAGCTTTGCCTCATGTCTTCCGCAACAATCATCAGTTCATCAGGTGTCTTGTTCCAGAAGTGTTTTGCAAAATACTGCGCCTTATGAAGCCATCCGCAGAACTTTTCTTCAAGGCCGTTAAACCATTCGCAAAGGCCTTTTCCATCTCTTCTTCTTGCCATAAGTCTTGCATCGTCAAACTTTATGTCATCTGCAAAAGTGAAGTATGGGGTAGCCGCATTGTTGTTGACTTTCTCGGCTCTTTCTGCGAGTTCCTTAGTTTCCTTCAGCATCTGGTCTAAGGCTCTGTCTTTTTCTTTTACCTCCTCCTTTTTCTTTTTAAGTTTCTGCACGAACTTGTGAAGGGATTCGGAAGCATGCTTTCTGGCATTCGCTAAGAAAGTTTCTTTTTTTGCAACATTTTCCTCGCGCTCTATTAATTCATCTTCCTTGTCACTCAGCTTGAATTCCCTGCTCTTAAAGTCGTACTCCTTCTGTTCAACATACGCGTTATGCTCTTCCTTTTCTTTTTCAAGGTCCTTTGCCTTCTGCGCATTCTGCTCAGCTTGTTCCTGATTCTCCTTCTCCCATTCAGCATTATCAGCGGATTCTTTTTGAACTTCCTTCAGGTTGTTTATAAGCCTTTCTGCAAGTGCGTGAACATCATGGTTAAGGTTCGGATTTTGTGAAAGAATGTAGTCTTCCGTTGTAAGATGCTCGCGCTTTTCATTCTTCTCTATAATTTCAAAGCCATGTGAACGTGCTATCTTTTTAAGCCGATTCCTCTGTGTATCAGTCCATTGCTGAAGGTTTGTTACTACGCGCGGTTTTGTGATTTTTCCGCCTTCGGTTTCACCTTCTTTGGTCTGTTCCGTCTGCTCAGGCTTTTCTTCAAGCTTTTCAAAACATTTAAGGCGCTCACTTAGCGGAACTTCTTCAAGCGTTGCGTTCTTCTTCCTTCTGCGCGGTTTCTTTCTCAGGCCGTACACTTTTTCTGCGACTTCTGGGTCTACTTCAATGTTTAAGATGCCTTGTTCCATTAAAGCACCATTCATAGAGTTTTGAATCTTCTGCCCGCGGTCGCATTTGTACGCAACGGGAATATAATCAAGATGCATGTGGGGCGCACCTTTTATAACTCCGCCTTTTCCGTCACTTCGCATTTCATCCGCGTGGTAATAAGCACCGATTACCACCATGTTCGGATTCTTCTTCTGGAACTCTTCCAGAAATTCCTTGTAAATCTGCTTTCCGACTTCAAGGGCTGGAAAGCCGTCTTCACAATTTCCGATTGTAATTAAAGCTTCGCGAACGGGTACAAGAACTGCTGATTTCTTTACTTTCTCCCAATAAGTATTGAACTGCCGTTCCTTCTTTCTCTGCTTGGAGTTGTATTCCTTGAAAGCTTCTCCAAAAATCTGCTCGTAGGCTTGTTTTGGTGGAATATCAATCCATGTTTCGTGAAGTCCGCCTTTTACGATGTGCTCCTGCTTGTCACAATATTTTGGGTCTCTGATATTGTGTTCTCGGCAAGCCTGATAAAGCTTTCTTCGTTTTCTTCCGCTTGAATCAATTCCGTCTTTTTCCATTCCGCCATTGTGGAAAGATGCCGTATAGCTTTCGCTCAATGTTGTACTCCTCGGGCAGGCACTTTCTTTTGGCTTATGGAACAAAGGCTCTGGGAGTAGCCTTTGTTTCCGTTTTTATCTTGTGTTATGCACTCAGAGATTTTTCAAGGTCTTCAAGGCTGATTCCCTTTCTGATTTCGTTGATTGCATAACGTACACCTTTTTCAAAGGCTTCATCCGTTTTTGATTTGGATGCGGTCTTTGCACTTTGCTTTTCGGACTTTGGCTTTCCTTTTGGCTTTTCAGTTTTAGCGTCAGTCTTGGCTTCCGCCTTTGTTTCAGTTTCTGTGGATGCAGAAACATCGCTCTCTTTTTCAGAGTTTTCTTCCTTTCTTTTCTCTCTAATCTGATTGAAAACCTGATTCATACTCAGCTCATCTTTCTTGATGGCTTCTAACTGTTCAGGGGTAGCTTCCTTCAAAACAACTCTTGTTTTTTCAACCGTCTTGGTAGATACACCAATCTGCTTTGCAATGATTTCAGATGCCTTTCCCTTTTCACCGACTACATTTCCTTTACCTTTCTCAAAGTTGAAGTTTGCGACTGCATCTAAAAGCGCTTGTCCGCTTAAGTTTCTGCGGTTTATCTGCTCTTTGATTGCAAAAGTCTTTGCTTCTTCAATGTCTGCAAAATTATGGATGATACAAGGAATTGTCTTGTTTCCCAGAGATTCCCATGCGCACTTTCTTGTGTGACCGTCAATCAGGATGTATTCCTTTCCGCGCTTCCAGATGTGGATTTCGTGGCCTGACTTGAAGCCCTCTTCTTTCATCGACTGTTTCATTTTTTCGAGAACATCTTCTTCCATGACCAGAAGTTTCTGGAACTCTGGAATGAGAACAATGTCCTTGATTTTGAGAGTTTTCTTCTCTGAGATTTTCTGAGTGGTATCTTTTACCATGCTGATAATGTCATTAATTTTCATATGTTTATCCTCTAGTTGTTGGTTTTATTAGATTCACCGACAGCCTGAATAATTAAGTCAGACTGCCAGTACCGATTTAAATTGTTTAAGCTGATTTCTGTAAGCGTTCAACGAATGCCAGAACATCAGATTTCTTGTACTTTCTGCGGCTTCCATCTTTGATTACCTTTTTTCTGAGCCATTCATAACGCTCTGCGGTAAAGAAAGATGATGAAGCGCATCTCAAGAACTCAATTACTTCTTTTTGAAGCAAGAGTTCTTCTGTTAATGTTTCTTTTTTCATCTGCGGGTACTCCTCTTGTTGTAAATTTTTTATTTCAAACTGCCATATGCGAGGTTTATGACAGTTTAATTTTTAAGCAATTTTATTTTTGCTTTCACCAGTGCACGGAAGTAATTTTTGATTTTCTGGAAAATCGTCAATGATTGTATATTCAACTTCTTCGACAGCCAGTTTTTCAAAAATTGGTGCAAAAAGTTTTTCAGAAGTTTCAGCAATAGTCTTTAAGGCTGATTCCTTTTTGATATGATTTGCATAATGAGCGAAAATCTTATCACTTTTGTGTCCGGAACCTATCATACAGATTCTCTGGTCTCCGATTTCTGAAAGTGTTGTCGTACACCATCCGTGCCTGAAGCTATGGAAACAAATCTTTTCAGGATCTGAATAACCGATTGATTTCAATGCCTGTCTCATATATTTAGCCCATGCATCGGCATCCATTGGTCTGTCAGCTTTTTTCTTACTGAAGAATACATATGCCGACAAATCCTGCTTCCATGGATTTTTCATTAGCTGCTGTATTATCATATTGCGCAGTTGCTGAGGAATTAAAATTTCTCTTTCATCTCCGTTTTTTGGAGACTTAAGGCCATCATATTTTCCCCATGAATGGCGGATGTAGATTCTGTCGTCCCCGATGTCCTGGGCTCTCAGTGCAGCAATTTCTCCCTGACGCATTCCTGTGTAGCTTGCAATGAGGCATGCAAGTTTTGCCGCATCATTTTTCCATTTGGCAGCAAAAAGGGCTCTTGTCTCTTCCATTGTGAGGATTGCTCTTTCTTTAGATTTTTCACAAGGTTTGATGATTCCGTCATAGCAGTTGATTTCAGTAAGCCCATGAAGAAATGCCCATTTCATTGAAACAGTCATTGCATGAATAATTGATTTCACGGATTTAGGTGCAAGTTTCTGAGTTGATTCAACTTCGTAGATTTTGTTGATGTCGTTACGGGTTATTTCTCCGAGAAGTTTTCCTTCAATGATTGGTTTCCAATAATTGATTATGATACGGGTCATTTTATTGGAATGTTTCTTGTGGAATGATTTGCCTCTAAGATGCAGTTCCCGAATATATGGCGATTTGTCATAATCCCAGAACTCAAGAAGGTACTCCATTGCATCACGCGCAGCTTTAGTCTCAGTACGGATTGCGGACTTGATGTAGTTGCGTTCTTTGAGAATGTTTATAATTTGATTGATTTCTGAATCAGAAAAATCATGTGTTTTAAGCTGATTCAAAATAGAAAGAGTATCAAGAGAAGTTTTGATTTCAGATTTTTCTTTTCTTGAAACTCGTTTAGGGATAGCACCTGCTACAACCCATTCCATAACGACTTTTTCAGCCTCGGATTTGGATTCTTTTCCAGTGCTTTTATTGTTAGAAAGACTTCCGTCTGAAAGTCTGATCTGCGCATACCAGTATGGCGAATTGCGCATTTTGAACAACAAATAGGGTTTGTTCATATAGGTCCTTATCTGGGCAGACAGGAACGCATAAATAATTTACAATATTATTAAGATTTTGTAAATGTTTTTCCCAAAATCACTATTTTTTACTTAAACTGCTTACTTAATATGCCATTTTCTGTTTTTTTATGGTATAATTTAGTAAGTAATCCTATACTGTAATTCTTTATATATTAAGGAGTTACGGTATTCTTAGTCAAAACGAATATTTTTTTTACGAGGGGGCTTTGCGCCATTCCGCGCTAACCGCGCTCCATTCTTCCGCTCCCTTACGGTCGCTCCAGAACGAGCCTGCGGCTCGCGGCTACAATCCCTAACGCGGATTATTTAATAGAAGCATTTTTGGGAAACACAGTATCAAAATCATTCCTTGAATACTTTCCGCTAAAATCTATCTGATTCCCTTTGGCAGGCGCATTTCATTATCTGCTGGTGGCAAGGTGAAG
>NZ_JPUF01000064.1 GCF_014737315.1 Treponema zioleckii
CGGCAAGGAGAGCCGCGTTTGGTGAGTGCAGATTTGTCGCTCGCGCGTGGCTCGCAACTTTGAGGGAGACTAGTCAACTTGCAGGGGGGCGGCGAGTGGAAACGCTGCAAGTGGAGTTTGAGAAAAAGAGTTGAGTTTTAGCGTTTCCTACGAGTTTTCCTTGCGGAAAACTCTCGCGTGGGTGGGCGGGACTTGCAGGTGTTCACCAAACGCGGTGGCAAGGAGAGCCACGTTTGGTGAGTGCGATTCGTTGCGCGCGCGTGGCTCGCAACTTTGAGTGAGACGAGTCAACTTGCACATTCGCGCACCACCTCGCGTATTTGACTTTGAGTCATACTGGGCAGGTTACGAACGTTCTCGGTGGCCGTGGCTTGCCAACCACCCGAAAACGTTCTTTTTTTCAACTTTCATCTTTCATCTTTCCTTTCAAATTATCTGTGTCCCATCCGTGTTCATCTGTGTTCATCTGTGTCTACCTCGGAGAGTCCACTTGCAAGAACGCTGGGATTTTATCTTAAATTTATCTAAAAAAGATTGCCTGCTGTGGAATCCTGTTGTAGAATTTGGTATCGAAAAAAGTTCGTTTTTTGTTTGAAAAATAACTATACATACGCACGGGGGGGGCGGTGCCCCGATTTGAACCTCCGTAGGGAGGTTTTTATGACAATACGCCGTCTTTTTCTGCTTTTTTTCAGCAGTTTTTCAGTTTTCCTGATTTTTATTTCCTGCTCAAATTTGTCTGAGGAAAAAGGGACTTATCTTGTATTCGCACAAAATTCGCGAGCGGCAGAAAAAGAAGTTTCAAACTTAACTTCAATAACTCTTCACGGAAATTCTTCTGACGAAAAGCTTTCCTGCACATGGAAAACTTGGTCTGAGGTTGTTTCTTCAAAAATCGAACTTTCCGCCGGTGATTGGGAGTTCACGCTTGCAGCAAAATTGGACAGCGATACTTATTCAGCCACTACCACGGCAAAAATTAAGGCGGGAAAGGAAAACGTAGTTTCGTTCAGCTTGAAAAAGATGGACTCTGATTCTGATGCTACTTCTTTGATTACACTTTCTCCAGGTGGTGAAGATACGCCAGATTCTTTTGACTCGATTTCAGAGGCTGTGAAGGCTATGACTGATTCTGATACAGATTATACAATCTATATTTCAGGAATTTTTACAGGTTGCCAGAAAATTGAGTTTACAGATTCAGTTAATGCAAAATCAATTACATTGCAAGGGCTTGACTCGGCAGTGCTTGACGGCAACAGCGAAGGCACCACACTCACCATAAGCACGACCGTTCCAGTTACGCTCAAAAATCTTACAATTACTGGAGGAAAAAACGAGGATGCTGAAACGGGTTATGGCGGTGGTATTTTTACGGCAGAAGGAACCTCTGTGAAACTCGCCGACGGGACGCTGGTAGCTGGTAACAGTGCCTATGAGGGAGCTGGTGTATACACCAACGGAAAGTTGTTTATGTACGGTACCGCAGTCATTGGGGATTCCTCTAAAACAGAAGCTGCAACGGAGTCTTCCTGTGCGAATCTTGCAGTCAACGCTGGTGGCGGCATATGTATTAGTTCTTCGGGAATGCTTTATATGGGGTATAGCGATGAGGAGACACCTTCTGAACTTTCTGGTGGAGTTTATTATAATGCAAAGGATTGCGGAATAAGTGCCGGAGGAAATGTTTATATGAATTCTGGATTTATCGCATATAACTACGGTAAAGGTGTTTCTATATGGGGAGGCGCCACTGTTGAACTATCCGGGGGAGCTATTATCGGAAATTATAATCCAAATGCGGGAGGGGGCGTGCGCTTAGGCTATAATTCTAAGCTAAACTTTAGCGGAGGAACCATCAGTGGTAATACAGCGACGTACGGAGGTGGTATAGCTCTGGACAATAACGGCATAGTTGTTACGATGACTGGCGGTAGTATTAGCGGCAATACCGCGACGGAAGCTGGTGGCGGAGTGTCTTGCGGTAATGCCTCTACTTCCAAATTCAAAATGACTGGCGGTAGTATTATTGGAAATACTGCTCCTTCTGAAAAGGGAGCGAATCTTTATAAAAAAGGCGCGACAATTAGCGTTATGGGTACTGACAGCAATGGAACTTCGGTCAATATCTCCGATACGACCGATGCTGATATTGTCTTGGTTAATTAAGGTAAAATCATAAGCAATTAAAAAGGGCTGTCCAAAAAATACTGTCATGCTGAACCTGATTCAGCATCTATGCTGTCTGTAGTGTTGAGATTCCGAAATAAATTCGGAATGACACTATGGCTTAAACTTATTGGGCAGCCCCCTCTTGTTGGTGAGTGCAGTTTTGTTACTTGCACGTGGCTCTCAACTTTGAGGAGGTCGAGTCCACTTGCACATTCGCGTACCACCTCGCATATTTTGCTATGAGTCATACTGGGCAGCTTACGAACGTTCTCGGTGGCCGTGGCTTGCCAACCACCCGAAAACGTTCTTTTTTTCAACTTTCATCTTTCCTTTCAAATTATCTGTGTCCCATCCGTGTCCCATCCGTGTTCATCTGTGTCAAATCCAAAAACTCCACTTACAGCACTTGCGGCTAGTCCCCTCAAAAGGCTATCATCAAGTATGAACATTCTCTCAATCAGCAATATTTCTAAAATGGGGCGTGAGAAGCCCCTTTTTTCGGAAGTTACATTCGGTTTGAACTTAGGCGACAAAGCCGCGATTATCGGAAAGAACGGAACCGGAAAATCTACCCTGCTCAACGTGATTGCCGGCGTTCTTTACCCCGACGACGGACAGGTTGTAATAAACAAAAGCGCGGGCGTGAGCTATCTTAGCCAGAACCCGCTTTTTAACGGCGAGGACACAATTCGCCAGCATATTTTTAAGTCAGAAAGCCCTAAACTTTCGCTCATTCAGGAATACGAAGAGCTTTGCGAAAAAATGGGCGAAGGATTTTCAGAGGCTCAGCAGAATCGGTTTGACGAACTTACGCTCAAAATGGACCAAGGCGATTTGTGGAATTACGAAAGCCAGATTCGCTCGATTCTTTCAATCCTCGGAATTACCGACATGAGCCGAAAAATGAGCACTCTTTCGGGCGGAATGTTAAAAAAAGTCGCGCTTGCGCAGGTTCTCGTGGAAGACACTCAGCTTCTTTTGCTCGACGAACCAACGAACCATCTGGATGTGCAGACAATCTACTGGCTTCAGAATTATTTGCACGACACAAAGCGAAGCGTTCTAATGGTCACGCACGACCGATATTTTTTGGATGCGGTTTGCAACAACATTTATGAGCTTGCCCGCGGAAAAATCAAACTGTATCAGGGAAATTACTCCGAATATCTTGCCAAAAAAGAAATCGAAGCAGAAATCGAAGAAAACACTGAACGGCGAATCGAATCCGTTTTGCGGTTTGAGCGAGACTGGCTCATGCGCGGGCCTTGTGCGCGCGGAACCAAGGCTAAGGCCCGAATTCAGCGCGACGAGCAGCTTATAAACCGCGAAAAATTCGCAAAGGACAAAAATTTTCAGTTTGAGGTTGCGGGGCGGCGTCTCGGCGGAAAAATTCTGGAACTGCACGGAATCTCAAAAAATTTCCCAAAATCTTACGTTTCTGAGGACGAAAAGAATTTTACGCCAGTTCTAAAAGATTTTTCGTACACTTTCAGCAAAGGCGAAAAAATCGGGATTTTCGGCGGAAACGGAAGCGGAAAGTCAACTCTCCTCAATATTATTACTGGCGCGATTGCCCCGGATTCTGGCGAAATCGTAAAAGGGGAGAACACTTTCTTCGGCTACTATCAGCAGAATCCGGAATTCAAAAATCTGAATCTTACGGTTCTCGAATACATTCAGGAAGCTGCGGACATAATCCACATGAACAACGGAAAAACTTACAGCGCGTCGCTTTTCTTGAACCAGTTCGGCTTTGAGGGAAAAATTCAGCATTCAATGCTCTCGACTCTGAGCGGCGGCGAGCGAAAGCGCGTTTTCCTCGTGCGACTTTTGATTTCAAATCCAAATTTTTTGATTCTCGACGAGCCTACGAACGACTTTGACATCTTTACGATGAATATTCTTGAAGATTTCCTTTTGGGCTACGGCGGTTGTCTTTTAATCGTGAGTCACGACCGATATTTTATGGACAAGGTTGCCGATACGATGTTCATTCTGGAAGATGACGGAAGCGTGAGCGGATTTGTCGGAAAGTGCTCCGAGTATCTTGACTATCTGGAAGAGAAAAAGTCTGCCGACGAGGCGCAAAAAAAAGAAGCTGCACAGAAAAAAGCCCAGGAAGAAAAATCTTTGGCAAAAGAAAGTGCGTCCAAGAATCCTGCTGCAAAGAAAAAGCTCACTTTTAAGGAACAAAAAGAATTTGAGGCCCTTGAAGAAGAAATTATGGAACTTGAAGAAAAAAAGACCGAGCTTGAGTCGCTTATGGCCAGCTCTGATTTTTCAAAAGCCCAGAAAACTGGCGAGGAATATGCGAAAGTTGATTCAAGACTCACCGAAGCGTATGCCCGCTGGGAAGAACTTGCTTAAAAATTTTGGAGGAAATATGAAAAAATTCGGAATCGTTATTGCGCTGCTTTTTGCAGGTGTGTTTTGCTTTGCGAAGAGCGTTGCGGTAAATTATGAAAATGAAAAATATGAGGAACTTTTAAAGAACGAGAATTTTGATGAGCTGATTTCTCAAATCAATGCAGTTGGCGAAGAAAATTTTACGCTTTCGGAGTTTTATTATTTGGGCGTGTGCAATTTTTTGCGGGGCAACGACGAAGAGGCGCGGGGATATTTTTTTAAGGCACTCGAAAAAGCCCCAAAATTCTTTGATGCTTACGATTACATTGCAGGAACTTATTTGTACAACAACGATTTTGACAACGCCATAAAAAATTACGAAGAATGTCTTAAAATCGACCCAAAATCCTACCGTGTCTTAAAGTACATGGGCCTTTCTTACGAGAGCAAAAACGATTTTAAGAAGGCTCTTGAATATTACGAGCGTGCCTACAAAGTTCAAAAAGATGGCGAAAGTTCGTACAACGTTGCGTACTGTTTTTATGAACTAAAAAATTACAAAAAGGCAAAAAGCTTCGCAACAAAATCACTTAAATTCAACAACGATTTTGCTACAAACAATCTGATGATTCTTATTTTGTATGCCAGCGGCGATTACAAATCCTCTGAAAAATACAAGGCAGCTTTGCGGGCAGCATACGAGAAGTCTGATGATGAGGCGATAAAGGCAAAAACGTATTTTCCTTTGATGAGCTTTGACTACAAGGATTTTAGCATCATCGTTTACGAGAAGATTCTGCTTTCTGGTGATTTTTATGATCCTTTGACTTGCGCGATTTATAAAGCTGATGAGCGAATGGGAACGATAAACCTTGAATACGATGCGGTCACTGCAGAACTTGGAGTTCCGTATTTTTTAGGTGCAGACGACTATGCTTCCGGGGAACATCTTACTTATGAGCGTGGTTATGAGTCATTCCCGGATTTTGACGTTTTTATTCAGGACGTAAAAGCCGCCCTTGACTGTCAGCTTGAAGTTTCTGCCAGCTCTCAAAAAAATTAAAAAATCCGCATGTTGTGTTCTTGACGCAAGAATCATAATTTGCTAAATTATAAAAACATTAACGCCGTTTTAGCTCATCTGGTAGAGCAGCACCCTCGTAACGTGCAGGTGGTTGGTTCAAGTCCGACAAACGGCTATGCTCCCGAAAAGGGAGCTTTTTGTTTTAAAGCAAACTACATAATTTTTAAGTAAAGTTGAACCAACCACCGGAGCGAGCGCCGACCAAGGGGAGGATGAGGGCGCACGGACGCGCCCGTAAGCGAGCGCAGGCGGTCGAAGGGAATGCACAGGAAGTGCATGACCGGAGACGCAGGTTCAAGTCCGACAAACGGCTATGCTCCCGAAAAGGGAGCTTTTTTGTTTTAAAGCAAACTACATAATTTTTAAGTAAATTTGAACCAACCACCGAAGCGAGCAACGACCAACGGACGCTGAGCGGAGTCGAAGCGCACTTCTTAATCCATCTGTGCCCCATCTGTGTCTATCCGTGTTCATCTGTGTCAGTGTTGCAAAACCGCTCCGCATTTTTATCGTTCGTATGACGAGTTTATGTTTAGCTCGCTGCGATATTTTGCGACAGTTCTTCTTGAAAGTTTTATTCCCATGCCCGCAAGAATATCTGCGATTTTTTGGTCGCTCAGTTGTTTTGAATCATTTTTGTGTTTTTCGAGGAGATTTTTTATTTCAAATTTTACGCCTTCCTTTGAAGTTGTGCCTTCAAAACTTTTAGTTGGCTTTTCATCATTTTTATTTTCTTGATTTTCATCCGAGTTAGCAGATTTTCCAACCGCAGTCGTAAAAAAATACGAGAACTGAAAAATTCCCCAGTCGCACGAAAGATATTTTTCGTTTGCCATTCTCGAAATCGTCGCTTCGTGAACGCCCAGCGTTTGCGCAATGTCTTTTTGGCGGAGAGGAACTAAAAATCTTGGTCCGCCTCTAAAAAAATCAGCCTGAATCCTCACAATTTCTTCAGTCGCCTTTAAAATCGTGCTTTCCCTAAAATTGATGCTGTCAATAAAAATCTTCGCGTTGTTAATCGAATCCCTCAAATATCGTTTTTGAGATTTTCGCCGCTCCGCACTTTCACCGGTTTCTGAATCGCTCACTTTTAGCGATTTTTCAAGTTCCGTAAAATCCTTCGAAATCTGAATTTTTGGAAGACTTTCGTTTGAAAGCCTGATTTTAAATTCCGACTCGCCGTCTTTCGGATTTTTTTCACGCTCAACAAAAACGTCGGTGCGCACAAGATTCTCGCTTGAAACGCCAAAATTTCGGGCCGGTTTTGGGTCCAGCGTTTTGATGAATGCAAGAGCCTTTTCGATTCCCTCTTCTGTGAACGGATTTTCCGGCAGATTCGTGTTCCTTCCGATGAACGAAAGTTTTTTTTGCTCGTCAACGAAATTGTTTAGTTTTTTGGCGATTTTTGCCGGCTGAGGGGGATTTAATGAATCAAAATGTCCGTCAAGAATAAAGAGTGCTTCTTCCGGAACTTTTTCGCCTGCTTCGTGCCGAATTTTTGCCTGCACAAAAAGACTTTCCTCAAAATTACGGCAACATGTGCCGAGCGGGTCGAGCCTTTGAATCAATTCAATCACTTTTTTTAGGAGAATCTCGTTGTGTTCAGGATTTTTTTTGTCGAGAAACGAGTATGGCGCAAGGATGTGAAATCCGTTTTGGTCAAGGTTGTTTATAAGTTTTTCGCCGAGTGTATATTCGTTTTCGTTGAGCTTCATTGAATTGAGCTGGAGCAAAAGATGTTCCGAGAGAGTTTCCCGCGTGTCAGTCTGGTTTTCGAGTGCCTGCTGAAAATTATCGCTTGCAAGGTCGCCTTCTTTTCCGGGGCGTCCGTAGTGCATGAGGTCTGAAAAATTCGTGTGCACCGTTGCGGTGGTAATTCCGTTTTCGTATTCGTCATCGATTATTTCGAGTGCCGGGTTTTTTTCAGCAAATGAATAGATTTCTTCACGCAAATCCGCAGAGTTCATGGAAAGCAGGTTCAGAGACTGAATCTGGGTTTGGTTCATCCTCTGCGATTGGTTCATTTTTTGAGCTTGCGTTGTGTTCTGCTGAAATTTCATCTGTGGCATAGAAACATTAAAGCATGAAATTCAAAAGAATTCATCATAAAATTCCAGTATAAAAATCTATTTGCCGTTTGCTACTTTTATCAGGGAAGCCTCCGCTACCGACAATCAGATTTTTTTGCTTGTGAATAATTTTGAGTTTCGTGGAAGCGGAGTAGAGGGGGAAGGCTTTTAACTTATTGGGCTTTCGGCTATATTTTTTTATTATGAAAACATTCGAAAAATACGGAGTTCAGATTCCAGAAATCTTGCTTCCAAAGAGCGTTGATTTGTCAACTTGGTCGGTTATTGCCTGTGATCAGTACACACAGGACAAAGATTATTGGAAAAAAGCCGCGGAAATTGCTGGCAAAAATCCTTCTGCCTTGAACCTGATTTTCCCAGAGGTTTATTTGAACGAGGCTGACAAGGACGAGAGAATCCGTTTGATTCAAAAAACGATGAAAGATTATCTTGCCTCGGATATTTTTGAGTCTTCCGAAGAGGCTGTTTATATAGAACGAAAAACCGAATACGGACGTGTTCGAAAAGGTCTTGTTATTGCGATTGACCTTGAAAAATATGAATGGAAGCCTGATTCAAAGGCTTTCATCCGCGCAACCGAGGCGACTGTTCCGGAGAGAATCCCGCCGCGCATGAAAATCCGAAACGGTGCCGCGCTGGAACTTCCTCACATAATGCTGCTTGCGAATGACGCTGAAGATGCCCTTGTTGGCGGTACAGGAAAACTTGCAAAAAAATCGAATCCGATTTACGACGGTGATTTGATGCAGAATTCTGGCCACATTACAGGCTGGGCTGTCCGCGGAAAAGATTCTGAGACCCAAATTGAGAATGCACTTGCAACTCTCGCGAAAAACGGTACCGATTCCGACGGAAACACGTTCCTTTTCGCGGTTGGCGACGGAAACCATTCACTTGCCACGGCAAAGGCCGTTTGGGACTTGCACAAAGAGTCTTTGAGCGAGGATGAGAGAAAGACAAGCCCTGTCCGATTCGCTTTGGTTGAAATCGTGAATATTTATGACGAGGGACTTACCTTTGAGCCGATTCACCGCGTGATTTTTAATCAGGATTCAGAAAAACTCGTTTCATTCGTTCAAGAAAAACTTGGAGGCAACGTAAAAACTTTTGCTTCGGAAAAAGAGCTTGAGTCATTCGTTGCCGACAAGAGTGCGTCTGGCGCGCGCTACGGATTCATTGCGGGCGAAATGTTCTGCGTGCTTGACACTTCGATTACAGACCTGGCGATTGCGGCTTTGCAGCCAGTTCTTGACGAGTATCTTGATTTGAATCATGCAGACAAGAAAAACGACATTGACTACATTCACGGAACAGAGGACGTCGTTAAGCTTGGAAAGCAGCCTTCATCGCTTGCAATTCTTCTTCCGCCAATCGCAAAAGACAGTTTCTTTGCAACGATTAACGGACGTGGCCCGCTCCCAAGAAAATCTTTCTCGATGGGCGAGGCTTCCGAAAAACGCTTCTACGTTGAGGCAAGAAGGCTTTTTTAGCCGTTACAGATTTCGAGGATTGCATCTCCGTATTTTTCGGCTTTGCTTTCCCCGATTCCTGAGCAGCACAAAAGTTGTCCCATTGTTTCTGGCTTTTTTTGAGCAATATCGTTCAGTGTTTTGTCGCCAAAAATAATGTACGGCGGAACATCTTGCTCCTGTGCCGTCTTCTTTCGCCATTTTTTTAATTCTTCCGCAATTTTCTGCCCCTTTTCGTCATCGCTAAAATCCACGGTCTTTTTGTGCAGAACAAAAGCTGGTTTTTCCGCGGATTTGCTCTTTTTTTCTGGCTTCGGGAACATGAGTCCGCCAGTGGAGCCTGCGGCAGTGTGGCTTTTTGGAGCAAACGGACTTTTTGCCGACAAGTCCACGTTCTGCATCTGAATTTGCTGGGCTGCCCTGAACGGCAAAAGAACTTTTTCCCGCTTTCTTAAGATTTCAAGTCCGTTTTGAGTGATTACAAGTATTCCGTAATCTCCTACTTTCATCAAAAAGTCACGCAGAATCAAAAGGTCAATTAATTCGAACCATTGGTCACGGGTAAGTTCCGTGCCGATTCCGTAGGTTGAAAGTTCGTCGTGCTTTCTCTCAAAGATTTTCTTTTGCTTTGCACCCAAAAGCACGTCTATAACGTATGCCGAGCCAAATTTGGAGCCCGTGCGGATAATGCAGCTCATAAGTTTTTGCACTGGAATCGTCAAATCCGCCATGGGAACTGGACCTTCGTCGCACACGTCGCAGCAGTTTTCTGCGCCTTCAACAGGAACAAAATCCTCGCCAAAATACTGGAGAAGTGCTTGTCTCCTGCAGCATTGACCCGAAACATAATTTATCATTCCCTTCAAGAGTAGTTCTGCACGGTCTTTGTCCGCGCTGTCGTCAAAAAGGTATCGCAATTTGAACGCGTCGCCTTTTGAATACAAAAGCATCGCCTCGGAAGGAAGGCCGTCTCGCCCGGCACGGCCGATTTCCTGATAGTATTGTTCTATGGATTTTGGCATTGTGTGGTGAATCACGAAGCGCACGTTCGGTTTGTCGATTCCCATTCCGAAGGCAAGTGTGGCAACCATAATCTGCACTTGGTCGCGAATGAATTTTGTCTGATGGTCAGCTCGCACCGCGTTCGTAAGCCCCGCATGATAATTCAGTGCGCTGTAGCCCAAATCGTTCAGCTCGTCTGTCAAATCATCAACGTCTTTTTTTGAGTAGCAGTAGATTATTCCGCTTTCATCTTTGTGCCGGTTTATGCATTCGACAATTTGGCTTATTGTCGTTTTTTTTCGGCTTTACCGAAAGATAGATGTTCGGTCTGTCAAAGCTCGAAAGTAACACCACGGGATTTTCTAGTCCCAGATTTTTTATGATGTCCTTTCGGACTTGTGATGTTGCCGTCGCTGTAAGTGCAAGACACACCGCATTTTTGAACTGTCTTCTGACAGAGGCGATTTCCATGTAGTCCGGGCGAAAGTCGTGTCCCCATTCGCTTACGCAGTGGGCTTCGTCTATCGTTATGCACTTTACGTTCACGCTCGGCGAGTGGAGCAAATCGTTGATTCTTGGGGTTGCAAGGCCTTCCGGCGAAATGTAGACGATTTTTGTCTCTCCCATTCTGATTGACTGCATTGATTCTCGGTAAGTTTCCCAGGCCACGCTCGAATTCAAAAAGACCGCGTTGATTCCTGCCGCATTTAGCGTTGCAACTTGGTCTTGCATGAGCGAGATGAGCGGAGAGACGACGACTGTAAGTCCGTCAAAAATCAGCGCAGGAATTTGATAGCAGAGAGATTTTCCGCCGCCTGTCGGCATGATGGCAAGAGTGTCTTTTCCTGCAAGTACGTTATTGATTATGTCTTTTTGAAGAAGCCTGAATGAATCATATCCAAAAACTGTTTTTAAAACCTCTTCCGGGCTTTTCCCTGTAAAAACTGAATTGTTCATCTCGTTTCCTAGATTTTTTTTGAGTGTGTTTGTCTGTTTGCATTATTTGATGATGACAGATTTTCGGTTTACCCGAATTTTAGTTACGCTATTCTAATCATAATCTCATATTCCTTCTATATGTTGTTTGTAGAACCGTTTGCAAGCTCACCCGCCAAAGCGAAAGCCTTGTTGCACGATGTTTGTGAACTGCCTGGTGCGACTTAAAGCCAAATACGCTAGGTGGTCTGCGAATGTGCAAGTATCCCCGACCACCCCCAAGTTGCGAGCACCGCGCGAGCAACAAAACTGCCCTCCTGAAACTCGGCCTTGCTTGTCGCCGAGTTTCAGGAACACTTGCAAGTTCCCCCACCAAAGCGAAAGTTTTGCCGTGCAAAACTTTCGGGAAAAGCCAAAGAAAAATTTTAACTTTTTTTTGTCAAAATTTTGGGTCTTTTCCTATTGCACAATTTTTTTATAGTTGATATATTATTGTCATTCGCCGGGTTGGTGAAATGGTAGACACGAAAGACTCAAAATCTTTTGTCAGCAATGACGTCTGAGTTCAAGTCTCAGACCCGGTATAAAGCTCAGCTTAACGCTGAGCTTTTTTTTATGTCTCACCTCTTTTATTCACCGTTGAACAAATCCAGCGGTCCCACATTTTTCCTGAACGCAATCGCTTCTTTTATGAACTCGCATTTTATTTTTTGTGAGTCTTCCATATCTGCGATTGTGCGTGAGAGTTTTAAGATTCCGCTGACGGCTCGCTGGCTAAAATCCAACTTCTTTATTGACTTGTTTAAGAAGTCTTGTTCGTCTTTTCCGAGCTGGCAGAATTCAAGAATTTCTTGCGGGGTGAGCTGTGCGTTTCGCTTTCCCTGGCGCTTACGCTGAATCCGTACCGCCGTCGCGATTTTTTTTCGCAGCTCCGCCGTAGATAGATTTTTTTCATCATCAGAATCCTGTGTGAGAACTGCCGTTCGAATATCAACCCTGTCCAAAAGCGGTCCGCTGAATTTTCTCCAATATTGTTCGACTGACCGTGCCGAGCAGAGACAGATTTTCCCAGAAACGCCAAAATTTCCGCACGGGCAAGGATTCGTCGCCATTAAAAGCTGAAAGTTCGCCGGGTAAGTTGTGGAGCGTCCGGCCCTGCTTAAAGTTATTGAGCCGCATTCGAGCGGAACCCGTAGCATTTGTAGCACGCTCGTTTTGAATTCAGCCGCTTCATCAAGAAAAAGCACCCCGCCGTGCGCCAGAGAAATTTCTCCCGGTCGGCAGTTTGTTCCGCCGCCGCAAATACCCTCTATAGATGCCGTCTGATGCGGAATTCTGAATGGAGGTTGCCTGATTAAAGATTGATTTTGAGAAAGCAGGCCTGCAAGCGAGTAGATTCGTGTTACGGTTTGGGCTTCTTCTGGCGTAAGAAGTGGCAGAAGTGCCGGAAATCTTTGCAGAGAGAGCGTTTTTCCGCAGCCCGGAGGTCCGAACGCAAGGAGATTGTGTCCGCCAGCCGCCGCAATTTGCAATCCCCGGACAAGGTTGTGCTGCCCCTTTATGTCGGCGAATTCAAGTGCCTTGTCTTCTGGCGGAAAAGCGATTCCGTTGATTTTGACGCAGCCTTCTGGAAGAGATTCTTTTTCATCTCCTCCGGTAAAAAGTTCCGGGGAGCGCATTGCCTCTACGGCCTGTGAAAGATTGCTCGCGCCAAAGACTTTCATTCCTTCAACCTCGCGGGCTTCCGAAGCGTTTGCCGATGCGACTATGCACTTGTAAATTCCCGCCGCCGCCGCTGTTGCCGCTGCCGCATGAACCGCCTTGACGGGACGAATCGTTCCCGAAAGCTCAAGCTCTCCCATAACGAGCACTGGTTCACCTTGAATTTTGCAAGTGAATTCTTCGGTTTTCGTGTCGTCATCATCTTTTGAATCGGAACTGGCATTCAGAATAGCAAGGGCCAGTGCCAAATCGAAACCAGCCCCTTCTTTTTTTAAGTCTGCTGGCGAAAGGCTTATAAGAACTCGCTCAAGTGGAAATGTGAATCCGCTGTTCTGAATCGCTGACTTCATTCGTTCACGGGATTCTTTTACCGCACCGTCTGCAAGTCCTACAATATCAACCGAAGGAATTCCTCTTCGCAAATCAACTTCTACCGCTACAATTGCACCTTCATATCCGAATGGTGAAAACGAAAATATCTGCATGAATTTTTTACCTCAATTTAGTTACTTCCGTTTTTGCGTCAGAAATTTCATATTTTATTCTTAAATATTTTTATTATAACAGAATATTATTATTTTTTTTGATAAGTCATAGTATGATTATAAACGTAGCAAGGTTCTGATAACTTCTTGCCACAAAATTTTCGCATTATCAAGGAGTACTATTATGACTAAGACAATTTTACCTGTTGGTTTTGAACTTGAACAGAAACAGTCAGAGATGATTGAGAAAAAATTGGAACGCGTAAAATATGCGGAAGACCTTATCGTAGATTTGATTGTTCGCGTAAAGCATGACAAAGCATATGTTTTTGATACAACTGTAAATTTCCGATGGGGTGCTCAGGCTCACGTTACCGGAGAAGATTTTGATTTTGGAGCGTCTCTCAACAAAATGATGGACGTACTCGATACAAAAATCAAAAAGGAAAAAGATAAAATTCAGGAAAAGTAAATTTCTTGACTTAATTTGTGTGTAGATAAAGGCGGTTTTTTACCGCCTTTTTTATTTAAAAATCATTAAAATACTTGTCATTTGTTCTTTTTGCGTGTATAGTAAGCACATGGCAGAAAAACCGTTTACCGTATTGGATTTACTCGACATGGAATTGCCGGGGCATAACTCTCTGAATCTTGAGTGCATTGGTGGTCGGAAGGGGCTTTCCAAATGCATCACCGTTCCAGATATAAATCGTCCAGGACTTGCCCTTTCTGGTTTTTATGAATGTTTTGCGTTCAGCCGTGTTCAGCTTTTTGGTTTGGAGGAAGCTGCCTTTTTAAAAAAACTCCAGTCGGAGAAAAATTATGAATCCCTTGATAAACTTTTTACCTATGATATTCCTTGTATAGTTTTTACGCACGATCTTTACCCTGACAAAGATTTTTTGCAGCGTGCTGAAAATGCTCACATTGCGATTTTAAAGACCAGCCTTGATTCAACTGAATTTTCAATAAGGGCCTTGCGTGTGCTTTCAAATATTTTTGCGCCGAAGAAGACTATGCACGGCGTTCTTGTAGAAGTTTACGGCGTGGGACTTTTGATTACGGGGCATTCCGGCGTTGGTAAGTCTGAATGTGCGCTGGAGCTTGTTGAACGCGGTCATCGCTTGGTTGCCGATGATATTGTCGAAATCCGCTGTGTTAACGGAAACTCAGTTTTGGGACAGGGGGCAAATGCCTTTATAAGCCATCACATGGAAATCCGCGGGCTTGGAATCATAAATATCGCACAGCTTTACGGTGTTGGTTCCATTCGAGAGCAAAAAGAAATTCAGCTTGTAATAAAACTTTCGGAATGGGATGATTCAAAAGTCTATGACCGAGTTGGCAACAAACAGGAAATGACCGACATTCTGGGCGTAAAGGTTCCTGTAATCGAAGTTCCGGTAAAACCGGGAAGAAACGTTCCGATTATCATCGAGGCTGCTGCGATGAATGAACGTTTGAAGTACAAGGGCCTGGATTCCGCAAAAGACTTCAATCAGAATATTCTGAAGTGGATTGAATCGGGAGAGGCTCAGACCGCTTATTATGGAAGTGATGACTCTTATTAAAGAGTTTTTATTTTTTTTAGACACAGTATTTTAGGAAGGTGTTTTATGACAGAAAAAGTTCTTACTGTTCAGAACAGGGCTGGAATTCATGCGCGACCTGCTGCTCTCATCGCACAGACTGCAAATAAATTCGCCTCAGAAATCCTTATCGAAAAGGATTCGACAACGGTTAACGCAAAATCAATTATGGGCGTTATCACAATGGCTGCAGGGTATAACACCGTCTTAACGTTGAAAGCTGACGGCCCTGACGAAAAAAATGCCATTGATGCGTTGGTGCAACTTTTTGAAAGTAAATTTGAGGAGGAATAATGAAACAGATTACAGACCGCCAAAAAGAAGTTTTAACTTTCATCTCGGACTTTACGCGTGAAAACGGTTATCCTCCGACTGTACGCGAAATTGGTGAGCACTTCGGAATTTCCCTTCGTGCGGTGCAGGATCATATTGCCGCATTGCAGAAAAAAGGATTTTTATCTCAGTGCCAAAAACGCGCGCGCTCAATCAGCGTCCTTGTTGATGCCAAAAAAGAAGACGAGCCTTTTGTTACGAGAGTTCCTCTTTTGGGCAACGTCGCTGCGGGAAAGCCTCTTTTGAGCGAAGAAAATCTTGATGGTTACGTTAATCTTACAGAACCTTTTGTGCGCCCTGGAAAAAATTATTTTGCATTGCGAGTTCGCGGAACAAGCATGATCAACGCAGGAATCCTTGAAGGGGACCTCGCGATTGTGGAGCAGGCGCAAACAGCTGTTGACGGTCAGATTGTGGTTGCCGTTCTCGACAACGCAATTACATTGAAACGTTTCTATAAAGAAGCTGACAGAGTTCGTCTCCAGCCTGAAAATCCTGATTTTCCTGCGATTTTCAGCCGTGACGTTACGATTGTCGGAATTCTTTCAAATATTGTTAGAACTTACTAATGGCGGCACCTGTTTACTTGTTTACCGGACCGGAGTTCGGTGAACGAAATGATCAGGTGGCGAGCGTGAAGGCTGCTCTCAAAAAAAAATACGGCGAAATTGATGAGTTCCTTCTGTACGCTTCTGACGAACGTATTATTGACATTGTAAGTCAGTTACGCATGGAGTCTCTTTTTGTTCCTGCAAAGTGCATTGTTTTGCGGCAGGCAGAAACTATAAAAAAGAAAGATGATTTGGAATTGCTTTCTGAATGGATAAAATCCGTGGAAAACGCTTCTGATACATCTGTGCTCATATTGGTCTCGGACGAAATTTCGGTTGATCCAAAACTCGACAAACTTATTCCTAAAGAACATAAAAAAGTTTTTTGGGAAATGTTCGAAGACCGAAAAGAAGAGTGGCTCAGAAATTATTTCCGCAAGAACGGATTTTCTATATCTCCGGATGCGTGCGGCACGATTCTCGACATGATTGAAAATAATACGGAATCGTTGCGAAGTGAATGCGGAAGATTTTTTCTGTGCTTTCCGAAAGACCATGTTATCACATCTGCCGATGTGGAGCAGATTCTTGCTCACAATCGCGAGGAGACCGCTTTTACTTTGTTTGACGCGATGACAGAAAACTCTTCGTCTCCGAGCAAACGTTTTGAGAATTCCTTGCTGATTCTGCAGAAGATTCTTATGACAAAAAACTCTGCTTCCGGTGGGGCTGTCATGCTTATTGCGGGACTTACGTCTTGTTTTAGAAAACTTTGCGTTTGGATTCAGCTTCATTCTGCCGGAAATTATCCTGACGAAATTACGCTGAAAAGCAATGGTTTTGCGAGCAAGAAGGCTCGTGCGCAGTATAGTCGTGCTTCTCGTGTCTGGAGTTATGGTCAAGTAGCTTCAATTATTGCTTTGCTTGCTCAGACCGATATGGAAATTCGCTCAACTGGAATGACTTTGCAGACAACGCAACTCTATCTTCTTCTTTATGAGATTATAATGAAGAACGGCGCGTCTTGCACAAAATACGAGGCAGATTAAATTTAAAAATCCCCTCGCCGGAGGTTTGTGGATTTTTGAGGGGATTTTATACAATTTGAGTCATTGCGCAGATGGATTTTTGAATTTCCTAAAGATCCAGTTGATTCAAAAGTTCTTTTAGGTTTTTTAAATCGTTGTCTGTGAGAGTTACGCCTTTGCCCATTTTTTTATGATCTTCTGACCATGAGCGAATGTCGTATTTAGGTGCTCTTCCATTCCAAGAAATCTTGTTCAATTCAAGATTCCAGCCGTTGGTGCTTTTTGAAATCAATTTGTGTTCGTCCGCAAATTCAAATGAAAATTCATCAGCCATGATGTACTCCTAAATCTCCAAAAAAATTATTTTATAAAATTATAAAGTATAAAGTGCAAAATTGTATACTTTTAAATTTTTACCTTGTTGAGTGCAATTGATTTCTCAATTATAATGGAAACAAAATCTATCTGAATTTGATGTTTATAAGAGAAATAAAACTCGAAGTCAGTTAGAAAATTGTCGATAAATTGATTGAAAATAGTGATTAACGGAGGAAAAAGTGAAACTCAATAAAATCGCAATATTAATGTGTTCTTTTACAGTCCTTTCTTTTGTGGCTTGTAAATCTACTCCTGAGGCAGAAGAAGTTCCTGAAACACCAGCTGAGGAAGCTGCAGAGACTCCTGTAGAAGAGAAAAAAGATGATTTTTCTGATGCAAACAAAAAAAAGCTTGAATCTGTAGAAAAAGCTAGAGTTGCTGCTATTGAAGCTGGGGCACAGAAATATTTCCCTGAACTTTTTAAAGAAGTTGATTCTGCTTACGAAACTTTTAAGAAGAATATCGCCGAAAATCCTAATACGGATTATTCCGCACAGTCTAAAGATTTAGTTGCTAAATATGAGTCTCTTGAAAAGGCCGCTAAGGCAAAGACGATGAAAGAGACTATCGAAGCTATGAATTTTTCTAGATGTAGATTCTGCGCTTCTTGCTGCCGGAGACGCTGCTCTTGCAAAGTATGCTGAATTGGGCGCAGATGCTAGCAGTGCTGAGCTTAAAAATCAGGCAGAGCTTGCCTATAATTCATACGAAAAACTTTTGCAGAAAGGTTACGCAGGGCTCATCAAAACAGAAAAAGAGGCTGCGCTTGCTGCAAAGAAAAATGCCGAGAGCGTAAAAGCTCAGCTTGCAAAAAAAGATGAGTACAAAAACGCGACGGATCTTTTTCAGAAAGCGGATACATCAAAGAATTTTAACAATTTAAAGGATAAAAAATCTGCTTACGAAGGCTTCAAGACTTCTAAAGAAATCTACACAGAAATTTACGAGATTGTAAAAAAGAATCGTGAAGAAGCTCAGGCTGCAATTGACCGGGCTAAGAAACGTGTTAGCGAAGCCGAGTCTTATTCTGTAGAGGCCGATTCTATTGCGCCTCTTAATGAGAAAGTAGACGGAATTGAGGATGAAAATGCAGTTCTTCTTGAAAAAGACCAGTTCGCAAATCCTGACGACTCAATCATTCAGGTAGATACATCAACTGCAGAACAGACTTCAGCTAATTCTCAGGAGGACGCAAAATAATGAAAAAGGTAGTAACTACTGTAGCCGCACTCGTTGCTGGAACAATGGCTTTTGCAATCAGCTACAAAAACAATACATACCAGAAATTGGCTGACGAGTATGCAAAAAAAGCACAGACTGCATTGGATTATGGTGAATATGAAAAAGCAGAGGAATATGCTCAGAAGGCCGAAGAGAATGCAGCTCTCTCAGAAGCTTACGTAAAAAAAATGCTTGCTCGTGCTGATGCAGAGGAAGCTATGAATAAAGCTTCAAAACGAATCGCTTATGCAAAAACAATCGATGCGGACAAGAACTTCCCGATGGCGTTCTCATCTGCTCAAGAAGCGTATGCAAGTGCGGAGACTGACTTCGCAAAAGAAGACTATGCTTCTGCAACTGTTTATGCTAACAAGGTTCTAGAAGCGCTTGCCGATATTCGTGAAGTAACGCCTCTTCCTAAATACTACGTTGTTCGCCCGTGGGCAGACACAAAAGATTGTTATTGGAATATTTCTGGACGGCATTATGTATACAACAACCCGCTTCTTTGGGAGAACTTGTATCAGGCAAACAAAACAAAAATGCCTCGCCCGAATGACCCGAACCTCATTCACCCTGGAATGAAAATGGAAATTCCTAGCATTACAGGTGAGTACCGAGACGGTGTTTACAGTCCTTCTAAGTCTTATGACGCTTACTCTGCTGCAAAGTCTGCTCCAAAGCCAGCTCCTGCACCAGTTGTTGAGACAGTAAAGACTGAGGAAACTCCTGTAAAAGAGGCTTCTGCGGCTGAGGAAAAAACTGTAGCTCCAGTTGAGGAGCAGAGTGTTGAAACTGCAGAAAAAGAAGCTCCTGCAAGTCTTCTTGACTCTACTTCAAAAGAAGCTGAAAAGGAGACTGAGGTTCCAAAGGTTAGTACGGCACCTTCTACTGCAACAAAGTCTTCAACTATTGACGCAAAATAAGAAATCTAATTGCGTTGCCAAAACGGAGGTTTAGACTGTCTGCATTGTGCAGTCAGTCTAAACCTCCGTTTTTTTTATTTGTCCACATGAATCTTGTATCTAAAGAGGGCCGAAACCATCAATGCGTGCGGGTATTCTGGTGAACCCATTTTTTCGTAAACTTCGGCTTTTGGAATTTCAAAATATTCAAGAAATTCATCAGAATCAAGATTTTGTGTTCCTGTCTGGGTTAAATCCTCGGCTGCAAAAACGTGAATATGATTTCTAAAAAGAGCTGGATTTGGATTCATTTTTCCAATGCAGGTCAGTTTTCCAGCTGTAAAGCCTGTTTCTTCTTTTAATTCACGGGCCGCGGCAACTGCCGGGTCTTCACCTTCTTCGATTACCCCGCCCGGAAATTCAATGCTGAGAGAATCTTCGCCATGTCGCCACTGCTTTACCATCAAAAATTTGTCATTTTTTTCTGCAATCACTATCGCCCAGTCTGGCGCGTCCATAACGACAAAATGAGCTTGGTCGCCTTCTGGAGAAATTGAAGTCGTTTCGTTTACAGTCATAACGACAGTTTTTAAAATTTCTTTTTTTCCAACTTCCTTCCAAGCCAAATTCTTGTTTTCATTCTTCATTTTAAAATCCTCCGCAATTTCAATTATTTAATTTGATTTTATCACTAAATTCATATTATAACTAAAAGTGGAGTTTTTTATGGCTATTTTAACTGTTTCAAGGCAAATCGCTTCTCTTGGCGACGAAATCTGTGCAATAATCGCAAACAAATTGGGCTATCGTTTTATTGGTCGTCGTGATTTGGAAAAACGGATAATCCGGCTCGGATTTCCGGAGAAGCTGCTCCCGAAATATGATGAAAAAAAACCTAGCTTTTTTGCGGCGTTAACAAAAACTCGTGACGAGTACCTAGATTATCTTCAGACCGCAATTCTGGAAGCTGCTGCGCAGAATGACTGCATTATGATTGGCAGGGGCTCGTATATAATTTTAAAAGACATTCCGAATCATCTTTCGTTCAGGTTTATTTCTGATGAGCGGACCCGACTTGAGCGTTTGCAGCGTGAACTCGGTTGCGACGAAAAAACTGCCCGCAAGAGAATTGCTGAGAGCGATGCAAATCGTTTGGGATTCCATAAATCTTACTTCAACTTTGACTGCAACGATCCGTCAATGTTTCACCTGGTCATCAACACGGGATTTTTTAATGCGGAATCTCTCGCAGAAGGTATTGCCCGAATGGTGCGTGCGAATGTAACTGAGGAAATCGAAGAAATTGGTCAGAAAAAAATTGAAGAGCAGCTTATCGGTCAGCGAATTGTAAATATGCTGATTTTTGATTATGATATAAACATAAATTTCCTTCGTGCGGAAATCAGGGGTGGTAAAAAAATCATCTTGCACGGAATCGCGGACTCTTCCGCAGTTGTTGAGAGAGCGTTGCTGATTGCAATGTGCGAACTTCCATCTTATGAAATAAAATCCGCAATCCGTGTGGCTCAGGATTTTAAGGCGTACCAAGAATGAATTTTTCAACATCGCTTTGTCTTGTATCCTTCTCGTTTTTTTTAGGAATCTCTCTTGGTAGTTTTGTCGCCATGTTCGCAGGTTCTGTTTTTCATCGTTCGTATTTGAAAATTCGTTTTTCCCTTGCCTGCGTTTTCTTGTCGTTCGCGGTTGTCGCTTTTGCCATAATGTTGATTTTTTTGCCCGAAAGTCACAATCTAAAATTTTTTACCAAAAGTGATGTTTGTTTTTGGCTGTGCATTCTTGCGGGCGGATTTGCTATTTCGCTTTTTTGGAAATATCTTCTGATTCCGGCTTTTCTTGTGTTCTTGATTCTTTGGATTCACAGCTATCTTTTTTTGCATAGTTTTTTTGCAGGCCAGAATGAAAATATGTTCGTTAGCGTTCAGCAGTCTTCGATGATTTTGGACGAACGACTTTTTCAAATTGATGCTTCAGACGGTCGCACGGCTCTCATAAAATTTTATAGTTTGCCAAAACGGCTTATTTTGCCGTTGCCGCGCTGGTGGTTCAAAATTACGGTTCTTTCGGATTCTCAGATTGCTGATGTGGCCGACAGTGCAGTTTTTTTTGAAAACGAGGATTTTAAGCTGGAAAACAAGCAGAATATGCTGGAAGAATGGCGCCAGCTTTTTAATTATTGGCTTTTGGGCGACTCTGAATATGTGACAGTCCGCATTCCTGAGTCAAAAAATTATCCTGTTCTCTACAATTTGACCGTAAAATCTGACTTGGATGAGCCTCTGATTGAATTGAAAAAGACTCTTTAGTATATTTTTTGTATACTTTTTATTTTTAGATTCTTGACTTTTTATGGCTGACTTTGGATACTTTATAGAATGAAAACTTCGAATATGTTCACTCTCTGCAGAGTGATTTGCGCTCCTATATTTTTTTTGATTTATTTTATTCCTCAGTGGCTTGGCAGTGAGCCGACCGGTTTGCTTTCAAGAATTTCCATTGGAATCCTTATTCCGCTTTTGATTTTTGCGGAGCTTACCGATTATTGGGACGGAAGCTATGCCCGCAAGAACGGCGAGGTTAGCGACTTCGGAAAGATTTTTGACCCGTTCGCCGACATTTTCTTGCATCTTTCGGTTTTTACGAGTTTTGTTTTTTCTGACTGCCCTGAGACTGGCCGCCCGTACATGCCGGTTCTTTTTTACGTCTTGATTTTCTACCGTGAGTTTGCCCAGAACTTCTTGAGAATGGTTGCTGCAAAGCAAGGCACCGCAATCGCCGCAAGAAAGGGCGGAAAGGTAAAGACCGTTTTTTACGTTATAAGCTGTTTCGTGGTTTTGGCCCAGGAACTTTTTATACGTTCAGGCTTGCTCGCCCTCGTTAAGTCGTACTATCCGGGCTTCTCAATGTCAGTCGTGAATTTTGTTGGCTACGGTTTCTTCGCAGTCTGCGTGGTTTTGGCATACATTTCGTTTATCGACTACATCAAAAACTTCGGAAGTGTTCTCAAAGAGGCCGTAAAATAGGAAGTTGACTTCCGACTAATTTTAGGAAAATAAATTTTTTGGAGCCGAATGCCCCCTGCCGACCAAGCATGGGGCGTGCAGGCGCCACTTATCCACTTGCATTCCCCGCTTTGCGGGATTCCGCTATCGCTCCATTGCTTCGCAACGGCTCCCGCCGCCCCTCCAATCGGGGCTAAGCCTTCTTCGTGCGCAAGCCTTACCGCGAATTGGGAATTGGGAATTGCGCTCGCCGGGCATGGACGGTGGGGGGGCTTGTCTCTTGAGTGACAGACTTACGATTGATGATAAAATATCCCGTACATGAGGATGCCCGAAAATTATTGTCATGCTGAACTCGACCGCTTTCGTTTTCGCGGTCGCCTTGATTCAGCATCTACGCTGCATTTTGTGTACGGGACCCCGAAACAAGTTCGGGGTGACAGTGCGATTTCGGGTTTTTAGACAGTCATGTGAGACCATCTTGGCTAGGTTTGTGTGACCATCCTAGCTAGGTTTGTGTGACCATCCTAGGCAGTCAGGTGAGACCGTTGTCATTCCGAACCTGTTTCGAAGTCCTTCATACAAAATGCAGTATAGATGCCGAAATAAATTCGGCATGACGCAACTTTTTAGACAAACTCTCCCTAGCGGTACTGTCATTCCGAACTTGATTCGGAATCCATGCAAATCGGGGCAAGTCTGTTCTCGCCGCAGTCTTCCCGCGAAAAATTGAGAATTGCG
>NZ_JPUF01000065.1 GCF_014737315.1 Treponema zioleckii
AATCTTTTTCTTTGTAAGTGATTATTCTTGCCATTTAGGATTTTCTCCTGTTTTCTTGCTCAAAATGAATAAACTTGTCCGCAAATTCCGAAGCGTTTTCAATTCCGCATTTTTTTGCAAGCTCGTAAAGACTTGTTTTTTTAAGACTTGCGGCACGCGTAATTTCTTCATTCGTAAGAATGTCCGTGCTTTTTCCAGTCGCCAGAACTTGCCCGTCAGAAATAACGATAGTTTTGTCCGTGTACTCAAGCATCAAGTGCATATCGTGCGTAATCATTATGATTGTAATGCCAAACTCACGATTGAGTTTTCGCAAAAATTTCATAATCTCGGTGTAATGCGCAAAATCCTGCCCAGCCGTCGGTTCGTCCAAAATGATGACAGAAGGATTCATCACAAGAATCGAAGCGATTGTGACTCGCTTTTTTTGCCCAAAACTTATTGAGCTTACAGGCCAGTTTCTGTACGGATATATTCCGCAGATTTTTAGAACTTTGTTCACCCGCTCTTTAATCTCGTCTTTCGGGATTTTTCGCACAGTCAGCCCAAGAGCGACTTCATCAAAAATAATGCTTTTAGAAATCATCTGGTTCTGATTTTGCAAAACGAACCCGATTTTTTCGCCACGCTCTTTTATGGACAGATTCGAAATATCTTCCCCGTTCAGCAAAATCTGCCCTTCGTTCTGAGCATAAAATCCGCAGATTAAAGACGCAATCGTAGATTTTCCGGCACCGTTCGTTCCCACAATGCTCACCATTTCGCCTTTTTTGATTTCAAAACTCACATTTTTTATGCAAAACGGAGCATTTTCATCATATCTAAAACTCACATTTTTCAGCTCCAGAGCAGTTTCTTTGTTTGGAGCAAGAGGTATTTTTTTTGGATTTTCTCAAACCACGAGAGAACTTTTTGCTTGTACGGCTCAAGATTCATCATTTCGATGTGCTCAGGCTTGTCTTCTGCCTTTAACTCGCAGCCCGCGTATTTGAGTGCAGAAATGTAAAGCGGCTCGCGGATTCCTTTTTGCCAAAGCAAGTTTGTGCACAAAAGATTTGCAGGCGTGTCGTCCGCAACAATTTCGCCGTTTTCCATAAGAATGATTCGGTCAACGTTCCTGTACAAAACGTCTTCTAGCCTGTGCTCGATTATTATTACCGTTTTTTCCTGATTTTTGTTTATTTCGTCGATTAACGCAATTATTCGTTTTCCAGAAGCCGGGTCCAAGTTTGCAAGTGGCTCGTCGAACAAGAACACTTCCACGTCATCAACAAGAATGCCCGCAAGCGAAACCCGTTGTTTTTGCCCGCCGCTCAAAGATGCAGGAACAGAGTTCAAAATTGATTCCACATTCACGATTTTTGCAGCTTCAAGAACTTTTTCTTTCATCACATCGGTCGGCGTGTTGTCGTTTTCCAAAGCAAAAGCAATATCTTCGGCAACGGTTAGACCAATAAACTGACCGTCTGTGTCTTGCAAGACCGTTCCGATATGCTTCGACATACTAAAAATGCCTTCATCTTTTGGACTCAAGCCGCAAACCGAAAGACTTCCGCTGATTTTTCCAGAAAATGATGAAGGAATGAGCCCGTTAATGCACTTTGCGATTGTAGACTTTCCAGAGCCGGACGCCCCGATTATCAGGATTTTTTCACCCTTGTTTATAGTAAGATTTATGTTTTTAAGAGTGGGATTTGCTTGAGTTCTGTATTTAAAAGAAAAATCCTTGAATTCAATGATTGGCGGCATTTCGTAAGTCCATAAAAAAAATTGGGAGCGTTTGTCATTATACAAAAACACTCCAAAAAAGAAAGCCAGTTTTAATTTTTTTTATTTTATGGAAGCCTCTAAAAACACCCAAATTTTAAGTTTTTCGAGATATCCGCTTCCTATTTCTGCAAAATCAGTGTCGTAGAATCAAATTCAGGTTTTACCTTAAAAGTTTTTCCGCTGAAGTCGCCCGAAATAAATTCCAGGTAAGCGGCTTTTTCGTCCCTCTGAATTTTGTATTTGACATCGAATGAATCTTTTTTATCCTGCATGTTCACGAAAGTTAAAGTTCCTGAATCTTTTTTGGGAAGTTTTTTCGGGATATAAAAAGCCTGTTTTTCTTCAGTCTGAATCGAAAAAATCAAATATGAAAAATTGAATAGCTCTTCTCGCTCTGTGTATTCTTCATACTTGCAAAAATAAAAAAATCTTGCTGGTAAAATCATTTTGGAGCTTTCAAGAACTTCTAATTTCTCGCCGTCAAATTCATAATCGTAGTAAGCTTTGAAGTCCTGATTTTTATAGAGGAAAAGAACTCCCTTAATCTGATTTTCGATTGTTTCGTATTGTGCTTCTGCCAGTCCTTTTATAGTATTTTCATTGTCAGCTTTTTCGTCGTCAGAGTGCTTCAGTACCTCTGCAAGTTGGGTTGCATAATCTTCGCCAGGATTGAATTCCTCATCTTCCTGAATTTCGCCGATTTCAATAAGCATTGAGAAACAGACGATGTTGTAGACCGTATCTTTCCAATCTGGCTTTTTAAAATCAATGAATTTAAGGAATTGCTTCTCGACAAGCCCGAACCTAGAAATTCTAAAATTATTTTTAAATTCCTCAGAGTCGTAGATTTTTTGGATTTCTGCGAGAGTATGAAGATTTTTGTCCTCGGCATATTTTTCAAGCGATATTTTTGCCGCTTCAAAGCACATTTTTTCCGTTTTGAGAGAAAGGATTTTATTTTTCTCGTCGATTTTGTACTTGAATTCTCCCCACGGATTATCTTCGTGCAAAATCAGAAGTTTTCCGTTTTCATGGAATTCATATTTTGAGCCATCTGATTCGTCAAGAAAAGTTTTTCCACTAAGAATATCTTTAGCAAAGGCAAAAGAAACTGCCATCGTCAATAACAAAACGCTGAAAATTTTTTTCATAATGATTTTATTTTAAGGTTTTTCCATAATGAGTGTAAAGCAAGCAAATTTTTGCCGAATCGACGACGGTGGTAAAAAAAGCCCCCGAATCAAAACGTCTGCAACAAAGCTGACGGTCGAGTTCGGGGGGCACTATCAATAGAGTGACAGAAATTCAAGCGAATGCTGGGATTCTTTATTCTTCCTCTTTAAGAGAAGAAGATTTTGTCTTTATTTTTGAATAACCAAATGCAAGCAAAGTTCCGAGAATCGCAACGATTACAAGATTTGTGATTGCAGCCGTAACGCCCTGCACAAAAACTTTGTTCGCAGGCTCTTTGTAAATAAGAATGTCCAAGACTGGAGCCACAAGAATCCAAGCGAGCGCGTTTGCTACAATCTGCGTGATGTTGAAAAGCACAATCTGTTTTACACCGAATCCGCCGTTTTCAACAGCATATTTTTTAATGAACAGACCGACCAAAAGACCGAACACTGCATCCGGGAAAACCCACGACCACCAAACGCTTCCGTAGAAAACTGCATCTCCGAGCGCATGACCTATAAGACCGATTGCAAAGCCTGCTGTTGGTCCAAAAACCACTGCAAAGAATGCAAGAACAGCCGCGCGCACCTGAAGTGCCGTATTCGGAACGAATCCAATCGGAATCTGTACCGTAGTAAGTGCCACGAAAATTGCCGCACCAATACCAATTGCCACAACCTGCCGAATGACTGATTTGTGATTTTTATCTGCCATAAAAAACCTCCAATTTAAAAGTCCTATTTTAATAATCGTAAAATAAAGTAAAGATATAAACCTATTAAGTCAATAGGAAAATAGATATTTTGAAGAAAGATTTGCAAAATCTTGTTGCAATAAAAAAATCATAATAAAATAGCAACAAGTTCATTTTTTAGGTACAGCGCTATGATTGAAAATGAAAAACAAAATCGAACTGCAAACTGTAAAACTCGCGACAAGAAGAGACAGACTCTTCGCATTCGCCATCGATATGTTCATCCTAAAGCAGGCGCTTGCCCTGTCTGCTCTTGCTCTTGGCGATTTTTATGCAAGGCTTAACAGCTGGGGAAAAGTGCTCGGCGCGCTCATCGCGCTTGTTTATTTTGGGCTTGGCGACAGCAAACTTTTTGGCGGCCAGACGCTCGGAAAATTGGCGATGGGAATCCGCGTGGCAGACAAGCACTGTGAGGGCATTAGCGTTCAAAAAAGCCTGGTGCGCAGTTTCTGGCTCTTTTTTAGAGTGACGTTGAACGCCCCGTCTTTTTCAAGCTCAAAATACATTCTGATTTTGTTTCTGGAAGGATTTGTTTTCTATTCGATTTGGTTTCTGGAGCTTTATTTTTTTATCGTCAACCGCGGCACACGGCAATCTCTCCACGATTTAATCGCAGGGACTTTTGTGATTGAGGCTGAAAGCAAAGGCGAAATTTCTTTCGTGAACAAAAAGAAAGCGATTTACTGTTCTTTGGTTTTGGTGGAATTCGTTTTTGCTGGAGCAATTTGTATAACTTTGGCAGCTCAAAAATTTGGCTTTGACCAATCGCTCAAGGTGCAAAGCCAGATTCAAGAGGCGCTTCCTGTCTACAGCACTTCGATTCGGCACAGCAAAACAAAGCGTGAAGGCGATGGCACAGAGTCGGGCAAAAAACTTTCGATTCGCACTTGTCTAAAAAACAACGCCAGCGACATAAAAGCAATTGCACGCCAAATTGGCAAAATTGTCTCCGAGTCGGGCTTGGCGTCTGAAGACGAGTCTTGTTCGCTGAAGATTTGCTACAACGGCTACGACCTCGGCATTTTGGAAAACTATGATACCAAAAGCTATTCTGTTGGCAACATCGAACAATTGGAAATTATGTTTACGATAAACTCGATTTTGGACGAAGCCGAGAACAAAAAGGAGTAGGGAAATTACAGATTTCTCTTCTCTAATTTCTCCCCCCAGGCCATCTGATAACTCAATTTTCTAGTGTCACCCAGAACTTAGATTCGGGGGCTATTACACTACAGATGGAGCAGATGAGGAGGTCCGAAAATTATTGTCATGCTGGACTTGTTTCAGCATCTACGCTGCATATAGTGCAAAGATTTCGAAATGAGTTCGGAATGACACTGTGCAACGAACTTATTGGACAGCCCCGTGACAGCAGTTTTTAGATAGGCTCCCCTAAAAAAAAACTCCCCCGAATTTTCAGGGGAGCCTAAGTTTTCTTCTACACTTCAAACTGGTCAATCTGCGAACCGATTTGGGTGATTGTGTCGCTGACTTTTGTGGAAATGTCAATCAATTCGGAGCTGCTCTTGTCGATTAAGGCTGCATTTTCGTCCATTGAGTTGACGAAACCCTGCATTTTTGTTGCACTGCCTTTTAACTTTCCGACCTGGCCAAGAATCAGCGAGTTTCCGTCGGCCATTTCTTTTGAAGCCGTGTTGACTTCGTATGAACTGTCGTTCATGTCTTTTAGTGCCTGAATAATCTGCGTTGAGCCTTGTTTTTGCTCGTTCATTGCAGTTTGGATAAGCTGAACCAAAACGTCCGTGTCCTTGATTCCGTTTGTAACGGTGTTGAATGCCGCGCTTGTTTGTTCCGAAGCGGTTACGACGTTTTCAATTGATTTTCGAATGTGATTCAGTCGATCGCCAATCCGTTTTGATTGCAAAGACGACGTTTCCGAAAGCTTTCGGATTTCATCAGCAACTACGCTGAATCCTTTTCCGGCTTCCCCGGCGTGAGCCGCCTCGATTGCTGCGTTCATGGCAAGCAGGTTCGTCTGACCCGCAATGTTTGCGATTACGGAATTCGCTTCCAAAAGCAATTTTGAATCAGCTTCGATTTTAAGAATCATTTTGTTAACGTCGCTCTGCTTTAAGAATCCGTCTTGCGCGCTTGAAGACAAAACGTTGAACGAATTTACCATTTTTTCGACCGTGTTGTTTACGGAATCAATATTTCCAATCATTTCTTCAACTGCACTCGACGCCGCAGAAACTCCCGAAGACTGATTCGAAATCATTTTTTCAAGAGACGAAATATTTGAGGCGATTTGATTTACGGCGGTGTCGGTCTCGCTGATTCCCTCGGTCTGCTCGTTTATTCCGCTCGTGGTTTCAATGATGCTGTTTTTGATGCTTTCGATTGCGTCTGCGGAATTTGTCGTAGTTTCAGAAAGAATTTCGCCCGCCTCAACGAGAGTTACCTGCGATTTTTTTTAGCTCAGAGACAATCGACTGCAATTTTGCGGTAAAGTTGTTGAATCCGAGAACGATTGCACCAATTTCGTTGTTCGCCGAAATCTTGATTCTTTTTGTAAGGTTCGCGTTTCCCGAAGCAATGTCGTTAATCGCTCTTTCAACCCTTTTGAGCGGGCTTAACAGCCTAAAGAGAAGCGTTCCGGTTATTGAGATGAGTGCGAATGCAATGATTGCAAAAGAAATCATCATGATTTTGCGGATTGAGTGACCAGACGAATAAATCTGCTCCTCTGCAATGTTGAATCCGAGGCTCCACGGTGTATTGTGGACTGGCGTGTAAGTTACGAATTCCTTTCGTTTTTCTTTTGCGTTTTTAATCCAGCCGGAACCGATTTTGCGGTTTACCATGTTCTGTGCGATTTCTTTTAGGTCTGCTTCGTCACTTCCGAGTCCCGTAAGAAAGTTCTTTTTCATTGCGTAGCCGTTCTCCGGGTACATGATTACGGTTCCGTCGCCTGCCAAAAGCCATGCGTTTCCTGTTTCGCCAAGCTGAATGTCGCTTATGATTTTTTGGATTCCGCTGAGCGGGTAAACTCCCGCAAATACGCCGAGTTTTTTTGTGTTGACAATTACGACGTGCGCAACGTAAAAAATCGGTTCTTTAATAACTTCGTCCACTTTTGGATTGCTTACGTATTCGTAATTTCCGTCCTCGATTATGGCTTTAAAAAATTCTTCGTTTTTAAAATTCGTTACCGTACCGTCGTCGCGGTAAGCTGTTCCGTCCGGCGTGCAGAAATACATTGCGTCGATGTTTGCACTTTTTTTTCTCGTTTCTGTCGCACATCCATTTTATAATCGTCTCTTCGTCGAGCGACTGGGCTGCGTCCGACTCAACGTAATATCGGATTTCGCGAAGATACATGTTGAGCCTGTTCGTGAGCATTGAAGAATATGCCTGTGCGATTTCGCCACAGTTTTCGGCATAGGCTTTTCCCGTTGATTTATTTGAATACAGGGTGACTATAAAAAGCTGAATCGTTGATAATACGAGAAAGATGATTGCGATTGTTGCGATTAGAACGCTTACAAGACTTGTTTTTCTATTTTTGTTGTTCATTTCAAAAATTCCTTCCTCTTAGCGATTTTTTCCGCCAGCTTGTTTTGAATAGAATGAATCCAGTTGCTGTTGGAATTCTTTCATTACTTTCTCGATTCCTGCTTCTTTTAATTTTTGCCTGAATTCTTTTACGTATTCCTCAGGTTCAGCATTCTGGCCGTAGCAGATGTTTCCCATGTACTGACCGTAAATATTCGTTACCGCATCGAGTTCCGAGCTGATTTTAGACAAATCCCAGACAATCTGGCTGAACGGGTAGTCGATTTTGCATTGGTCGTAAATTGCGTTTATGTTGTCAAAAACGTCCCAGGCGGTTGCCGTGTCGCGCACTTCAAGATTGTCGTTTCGCCCCCACCAATAGTTCGTTACGATTCCTTTAGAGCCTTCAACCGGTTCCCTGAGTCCTGATGAATTTCGCTTGAATTGTTTTCCTTCGATTCCGTAGTTGATTAGCTCGTAACATTCTTTGTCGTTTCGGAGCAAGTCGTAAACCATGAGAGCGCGTTCTGGATGCTTTGATGCTGCCGACACAGCCATTGCGCCGTGAGTGATGGTCTGGTAAACGACGTTTTTTGATTCCTCGCCGAACCAAAAAAATCCTGAGTCCGAGCCGGGCACGTTCTTTTGGAGCTTTTTGTAAACTTGCGTGTACCAAGTCTGTGTGTGATGCTGTTCAACTCCTGTAAGCCCAAGACAGAATTCTTCTCGGTTGTCTATGTTTCCTGTGTTGTTCGTAAGCACGTTCTCAGGCCAGAATCCGCTCAAATTCCACTCCCGCATGAGTTTTGCGTAGTCAACAAGTTCTTTTCCTTCGTAGATTGGCGAATAGAACTTTTTCATGTTGCTTTTTTTTGTTCCGAACATGTTTGTGGAAGTAATTCCGTCGGCAACAATAAAATCACTTTTTGACTGAATGTAGCCTTCCGGGTGGAAAGTGCTCGAAGCTCCGTTGCTGTCCCACGGAACGATATTTTTATTCTCTTTTACGTAGCCAAGATATTTTGTCAGGTCTTCCCAGCTGTGCACGCCGTTCATTCCGGCTTCTTTTGCCCAGTCCATGCGGTACATGAATCCGTGATTTGTCCATTGCGTGTAATTGTCTTCCGGGAAGAAATAAATGTCACCGTTAAGGCGGCAAACGTCCCAATGCTCTTTTGAGACAGATTCCCAGGTTTTTGGTGCGTATTTTTGAATCATTTCATCGGAAAGAGGAAGAAAGTTTCCGAGACTTGCGTTTTTCCATGCGTCGAGCCAGTCGGTTGCCGTTCCGATTAAGTCGATTGAGCCGTCTTTTTCGGCAAGTTTTAGGTTGTAGTTTGTCTGATAGTTGTTCCAAGGAATGTAGTAAATTACTAGTTCCGCGTTGACCAGCTTTGTAAGCCTTTCGTTCAGTTTTTCGAGCATTTCGGCAGTTCCGCTGTCTTTCGGCTTGTTTCCCGTCGTTAAATAGGTGATTATTACATGATGTTTTGGTACTTCCGAAATTGTTGTTTTTGATTTTTCTTTTGAACAAGAAAACAAAAGAAAACTTGAAAGAATAGTGGCGATGGTTTTTAAGCAAGTTTTTTGCATAGTAACTCCATGTCGATTTTAAAAATTTTCTTTTAAGCAATAAATTCAGATTAAATCCAAAATTGGTAGTTAGCAAGTTTTTCTTTTTTTACATCCTGAAAGTCAATTTTGGCAAAGCTTGAAAAATTACAGTGTAATTTTTTTTGAAACGCCGCAACGGTGACCAGCAGATTTTTATACTAGAAAGTTGTATTTTTTAGATGGTACTTATAACATATCGGAGAGGAACGTGATGACTGAAAAAATTCAATTCGAATCGATTTTTGCATTTTGGAAAGATTTGACTCCAGTTCAGCGGAGCGCACTCGAACAGACTGCCCGTAAAGAAACTTTCGCGCGCGGAAATGTGATTCACCGCTCGGACGGAACTTGCCGCGGGGTTATGGCAGTGCTTTCTGGGAGTCTTCGTGTGTATTGCGTCTCGGACGAGGGCAGGGAAGTTACGCTTTACAGAGTTGAGGCCGGAGAAATCTGTATTCTTTCGGCATCGTGCCTTATGGATTCGCTAGTTTTTGACGTTTTGATTGAAGCCCTTTCCGAAACCGAAGTTTGTCTTCTTCCCTCGGCGGTTCTCCACAAAATTGAAGAGCAAAATCCGCTGGTAAGCCTTTTTATTTACAAAAATGCGACAGAAAAATTCTCGGAAGTGCTTTGGACGATTCAGCAGCTGCTTTTTATGAAAATCGATCAGCGGATTGCCCAGACTTTGCATGACGAAATGCTTCGGCAAGGAACCGACACGCTTTGTGTAACTCACGAAGAAATTGCCAAGCAAATTGGAAGCGTTCGTGAAGTGGTTACAAAGACTTTAAAATATCTTTCCGAAGAAGGTGTCGTTTTGCTCTCCCGCGGTAAAATCAAAATTACCGACAAAGAAAAACTCCGTTCGTTCATTTAATTCGCTCATTTTATTCGCTCGTTGGATGTACTAGGCAAAAATGACAAAAATCTATAATATGTCAGAATGACAAAATGACAAAAAATGTCATATTGATATGTTAAGAGGTTTTTAAGATGAAAAAAATTGCCGTCACTTCAATTTGTGCGCTATTTGGTTCGGCTATGCTTTTTGCCAGCGGTGTTGAAAACAAGACAAACATGAGCACCGGATATTTGAGAAATCCAAGCCGAAATACGGAGACAAAAAGACCAGAAGCTTCCTATTATAATGTTGCAGGAACAGCTTTTATGACCGACGGACTTTATATTGAGGCTGGAAATCAGTTCGTATTCAAGGAATATGGAAACGAACTCAACACTGGCAATGCTTTTGCCACATCCGGACTTTCTGATTATTATTCAAATGATGAAACAACGGTTCTTCTTTATCCTGATGCCGATTTTGTTTACAAACATGATTCATTCGCTATTTTTGGAAATTTTGGCGTTTATGCGGGCGGCGGTTCGCTCACTTTTTCTGAAGGAACGAGTGCGACTTCGTTGTTGTTCGCAAGTGCGGCTAAAACTAACATGGTAAAAGCTGCAACAGCACAGTCTCAGGCAGAAGCTCAAACTTACAGTGCGATTGCAACCACTTTGCTTAACATTGCGAAAAAAGACGGACATTCCCTTGATGTAACTTCGATTACTTACGGCGGTCAGCTCGGTGTTGCTTACAAATTCCTTGACAACCTTTCTTTTGCCGCTGGGCTTCGCTACGTTCACGGAACGCAGGATATGTCGATTCAAAGCAACTATTTTACCGTACTCGGAAACGGAAGCGACGAAATTTCTTACAAAGCAAACGGTTGGACGGTGAGCGGAGTTTTTGGAATCCATTACCAGCCAATTGAAAACGTTGATTTGGCAGTTCAGTATCAGTCAAAATCTTCTGTAAAATACAAAGTTGAAGATGTTTCTGGAAATCTTGCCGGACAGTTTGGTATTAGCAACGGAAAAACTTTCCATACAGATTTGCCTGCTGCCTTGAATCTTGGAGCAGGTTGGCAGGTGCTTGAGCCGTTGTATTTGAGCACGAGCTTTAACTACTACTTCAATTACTTTGCCGACCAGAATTCAATTCTCGGCGAAACCGACTACGACAATTCATGGGAAGTTGCAATCGGTGCGGACTGGAAAATCTGCAAATGGATTTCTTACAGTTTGGGATTGCAGTACGGAAATCAGGGAACGAATGACACTTCGAACAGTTCGTTCAACCCGGTTTTGGACAGCGTTTGCGTAGGAACAGGTTTTGAAATCTATCCGACCGAGAATTTTACAGTAACTCTTTCAGGACTTTTCGCAAAATATTTTGACACAGATTACTATTTGAGCAATTACAAAACGACTTTGAGCAAATCCGTAACCAATTTGAGTTTTGGATTTACTTATCACTTCCCGAATTTGTAATACGCCCGTCATGCTGAACTTGATTCAGCATTTTGAACCGAGTTCGGCATGACACGTTTTAAAACCCTTATATCCGCGTCAAAAATCTGCAAGTTGGCTTTCAATGTATTCGTGAAATGCTTGCGAAATATTTTTACCATTGTTATAATAAAAAATTATATATAAAAGTGGTGGAAGTATGCCAAATAAAAAGAAGAAGATTTTTCCTATTGGTGTAAAGCTTGCAATTATCATCGGCGTAATTGTTTTGGCATCTTTGGGCACTGTTACATATCTGAACAGTTATTTTGTTTCGCAGGATGTAAGAATTACTGCAGAGGAAAACAATCTTACCGTAAACAGCCGCTCTGCCAGTTCTGTGCAAAATGAAATCAACACAGTGCGGTCGAATGTATTACAACTTTTGGATTTAATCAATGCGACAAGCGGCGGGCACAATTCAGCTATTGCCCGGCAAGCTGAAATTTTCTTTTTTGAACGAAATTCAGAAATTGCAGAAATCATTCTTTTAACAAATAGTAACTCAAATCTTTCAGTTCACAGTCGTTTACGAAATACTCATTTTTACGTTTCCAACGAAATCGAATTTGATAAAACCGACAAATATATAGAAGAAAATCAATCGGCACTTTTGCGAGCTGCTCGTGGCGAAACGATTGCTATAAACGCTTCGCCTTTTTTTGGCTCGCCAATGATTTCGCTTTTGCTGCCATACCGCGAGAACGGACTTGAACAGATTTGTGCCATTTTCTTCAGTCTTGAATCGATTTCAGAAACTTTGGGAACTGGAAAAATAAATTCCACATTTATGATAAATGATTCTGATGAACTTTTGTGCCATGCAGAAAACGAGCGAATTTTGAGCGGGCAGAGCTTAAAAAATCATCCGCTTGTAAAATCTATGCGCGAAAACAATCAGAATAACGAGGAAAGCCGACAAATAATTTTTGATTTTACAGACGAAAACGGACTCACAAGTCAATACATTGGCGCATATCAAAAAATTCAGATTGCAGATATTTGTGTTATGACAACCGTTCCTCTGGACACAGTTTTGGAAGGCGTTCGTACAACTCGAAAAAACAATCTTTACCTTATGGCAGTGGTCTTTTTTGTATCTGTTATTTTTATTTTGCTTTTCTCCCGCTTTGCAATTTCAAAAGCACTCAGACATTTAACAGCCAGTGCTCAGGAAATTCAAAAAGGAAATTTCAACACATCGATTATTTCACAACTAAATTCCCGCCGTCGAGATGAAATTGGAATCTTGAATCAGAGTACAAAAGACGAGCAGGAATTCTTGAATACTTTTGCAAGATTTACGAACCGGGGAGTTGCAAAGGCAATTGCAAGAAAGGAAATTGATTTTGAACCGCATCTAAAAGATGTTACGATTTTCTTTAGCGATATTCGCGGTTTTACAGCAATTTCTGATGGATTTAAAAATCGATTTGGCGAAGAAAGCCCGCGGGAAATCATCGGATTTTTGAATGATTATATGAGCCGTATGGTTAACTGCGTTACAATCAGCGGCGGAACGATTGACAAATTTGAAGGCGACGCAATTATGGCGGTATGGGGAATTCTTCGCGACGATTCCCTTGATTTTGAAAACTTGCCGGATTCGGACGCAAATAAAAAATCATTTGCCGAAAAGCATTTGAATCACATAAAAGAAGATGCCGTGAACGCAATTCGGGGAACAATTGCCATGCGTTATGCTCTGATGCAATACAACAAAGATGCGGAAGCTTTTACAAAGGCTCACGAGAATGAAGCTAAGGCAAAGTACAAGCCTCATATTCGAATCGGCTGCGGAATCAATACAGGGCGGGCTACCTGCGGAATTATGGGCAGCGAAGACAAAATGGAATATACGGCAATTGGCGACAGCGTAAACTTTGCAAGCCGAACAGAAAGTTCCAACAAGCCTTGCGGAACCGACATTTTGATTACGCAAGACACATACAATCTTTTAAAGAAAGATTTTATTCGTTGCGAGGAAAATAATTTTACGATTCCAGAGCAAAATTCCGCAAACGAAATTGTTGTAGAAATGATTCCTGTTGAATTTGAAGTTAAGGGAAAAGGCGCCCAGCATTTTTACGGAGTTGTGAATATGCCAGGCTTTAATATAGAAGAATTTTTTAAAAAAGCAGATAAGGAATTTGTTCTTGATGCGGATTGCGCACGTTCTGTTGGAAAGACTGGTCCTAAAACTCTGAATGAAGTTAGAAAACTGCTTGGAATTCCAATTCCAGAATTTGAGAGTGTGAACTTGAATGAAGAAGAAAACAAAATTCAGGTTAAAAAATGATTTAGCTGTTCCGTTCTGGATAGCTATTCTTATTTGTCTCTTGTGCGCAGCTTTCAGTTTCTTTCTGTTTTATCAGAGTTTTTTTAAGGCTCTCTCAAAATTGAATGAGGAACCGATTGCGACAATCACTTTTAAATATAAAACTGCTCAACGAAAATTTTTGGACCGAGTTGTTTGGGACAGGCTTAGGCAAAATTCTCCAGTTTATGACGGCGACACAATCCACACGGCGGAACTTTCGGAAGCAACGGTCTGGTTTGTTGACGGAACGGTTTTGGACTTGGACGAAAGCACAATGGCTCAGGTTTTTCTGCACACGGACGGAACCCTTGCGGCGAATCTTGAAAAAGGTAGCGCGAGCGTAGATTCAAGTGCCGGCGGAAAAGGTTTTGCTTTCACTTCCGAAAACGTTAGCATTGTCGTTAAAAATGGAAGCCGTGCGTCTGTTCAAAAAAATGAAGGCGAAAACAAACTTTCCCTTGTTTTGCAAGAGGGAAGTGCTGAACTTTCTGACGGAAAAATTTTGTCCGAAAATGCGGCTTTTTTAATCTCTGAAAACGAAAGCGAAAAGCAAAGTTTTTCGGTTGTGAGTCCGCTTTTGAACGAGAAAATTCTTTATTTTGAAGAAGGCGACTGCCCGGTAGATTTTGAATGGAAAGCTGAAAATCAGAATGAACTTACGCTTTTGCTTGCGAGCGACAAAGATTTTAAGATTGTAAATCAAACTCTGAATGTGAGCGGAAGTTTAAAATCAACTTTAAATCTTCCGAAAGGCACCCATTACTGGAAACTTTATGACAAAAATCAAAATGAAGTGACCGGAAAATTGCAGATTGTGCAATCTTTAAAACCTGAACTTTTGACTCCTGTAAAAAATTATTATTATCAATACAGAACAGTTTTGCCGTCAGTGCGTTTTATTTGGACAGAAAGTCAGGGGGCGACGGCTTATAATTTTGTGCTTTCAAAAAGTCCTGACATGAAAAATCCTGTGATTGAACAGCGAAGCTCAATGACTTCGTTGATTCTTTCTACATTGCAAGAAGGAACTTATTATTTTCAGGTTACTCCTTTTTATGTTGCAAACAGGCTGGGCTTGGCAAATCCTTCTGAAATCGGGACGTTTAAGATAGTCAAACAGGGACGTCTTCTTCCGCCAATGCTTTCAACACCTTCTGACGGCGAATTTGTGGACAAAACCAAAGAAAAAATTACTCTTTCGTGGAAAATGGACACGGAGGCTTCTTTTTACAAAGTGAGTGTTTCGAAAAAAAATGATTTGACTTCCCCGATTTTTTTAAAAGAGACAAAAGAAAATTTTGTCAACTTGAATCAAAACGAAATTCAAAATCTTAGCGACGGAGAATATTTTTGGTCGGTAACTTTGGTTGATTCTGAAGGAAACGAAAGCCCAAAATCAAAAATCCGCTCGTTTTATGCGATGAACGGAAAAATCGAACAGCGAACGGTTTTTCCGCCAGACGGATACAAACTCTGGCGAGTGCTTTGTGCGGACACTCGTTTTACCTGGAAGAGCAACATCAACTTTGCAGAGAAAATTCAGATTGCACGCGACAAAAATTTTTCTAACATCGTACTTGAAAGCGAATCAATAAGTAAGTCTTTTGTTGGCGCGAATCTTACCGAAGGAACTTACTATTGGCGAGTTAGTGCCTCGTCGGGCAATTTTACGAAGTCAACCGAGCCAAAAGAATTTTTTATTTTGGACGAACTTCCAGCCCCAACGATTTTTGAGCCGACTCTTTCGAAGCGAGCTGTAATCAAGTCTGATGAAAAATGTGATTTTAGTTGGAAAAAGCAGGAAGAATCTGACTATTACAGAGTAAAAATCTTTAAAGGCGAAACTCTTTTGCTCGATGAGAATTTTATAAGCGAAAATCATTTTGCCTTTGACATGCGGGATTTTGAAGAAGGCGTTTATCGCTGGGAACTTCAGGCTTTTTCGTATGAAACGGCAGAAAGTTCAAGACGAAGCAGCCGACTTTCTTCAACGGATTTTTTCTTGAGGAAAATTCGGCCTGTAACTCTAAAAAAGACCGGCTCACAGAACTCATATTGACGGCTGGGAAGCGATAGAAAATCCGGGCTATTTTGAATGGGCATCCAGTGAAAAATTTTCAGATGCACAAATTATTCTTACCAAAAAAGGTGCTGGCGGAAAAACGCAGAGTTTTAAGCAGAATTCTTATCGCTCTAAAATTCCGCAGCTTTCGGGCGGGGAATACGAGTGGACTGTAAAAGCGTTGACGATGGACGATTTGGACATTTCGGCAACTGGAAAGTTCAGTTTTACGGTAGAGCCGATTCCTCCGTTTGAAATGACGAAGGACGCAAAAACCGAAACGACAGATTTTTTTGACGCTTCATATTTGCGAAAAAAACAAACAATTTCTTTTGTGTGGCAAAAAGTGAACAGGGCGCGTTCTTACATTTTTGAAATCCGCGACTCAGCGGGAAAAATCGTTTTGCGAAAAATTTTGGACGGAAATGAGAATACGAATTTTGTCCTCGATGATTTGACTATTCTTTCTAAAGGTGAATTTAACTGGAGCGTAAAGGCGGTAAGATTCTCTGACGACAAAAAAACGATTTTAGTTGACGGCGCGGGCGCGCAAAAAAGTTTTACCGTTGATTTTGCAATAAACTCGAACGGCGGAAAGAGAAAGAAAAAAGGAGAATTTTATGCTGAATAAAAAAATCCTGTTTTTCTTTTTGATGATTCTTATTGTTTCTCTTGGTTTTGCCCAAAAAAATCTTGGCGAAGATGAAATTGGAATTAATCAATTGCTCGGATTTGGCGAAGACGGAAATTCACAGAGCGAAACCGCAGAAAAAAATAAGATTGTTCAGCCTTTTTCTTGGGTAAGTGCGGGCGACGTGTTAAAATATGAAATTAAGATTGAAAAATTTAACGAAGCGAAAAATTTCTTTGAGGAATATTTTTTTCATGAGACAAACGAAGAAGAGACTGAAAACTGCATAATCTATTTTGATCCGCCTCTTCCAGTTGGGCATTATAAAGAGCGGATTCGGGTTTTTAATCTTTTGGGGGCAATTGAAGAAAGTCTTACATATATAGAAGAATTTGACGTTCATCAGGCGTACAAGCCAGAAATTAAAAACGTAAGCTATCCGCTTTACATGCGCAACGTGATTTATCTTGATGATTTGGACAATGACGGAATCCTTGAAGTAAGCGGAAAAAATCTTTTTTTGATTGACGAAGATAAGGCGGAAGGAAGCACTAAATATTTTTTGCAGCGCGGAAGGCCAATTTTTCCGAAGAAGGTTGTAAGCCACGATTCAAAAAATCGGAGTATCAGGCTTCAGTTTGATATGAAAGATTTGGACGTGGGCGAATATCAGCTGGTGGCGCAGGATTCGAGCGGACTTCATTCCGAAATAAATCCTGATTCAGTTTTTACGGTCAAATTCAAAAAACTTGTGGATTTGGATTTGGAAGCGGGGTACGTTCTTCCTGTAGTCGTGCAGGACAACACGATTCCGACTTATTTTGAAAAAACAATGCCGGTGAGCGCGCAGGCAAAATTGAATTTTATGTTTTACAAGCGGCGTTGGGGATATTTGGGGCTTGCCTTGCGGGGAAGTTATTCTCGGCTCAAAAAGAGTGTCGAGAAATACACGATAGACGGAAATCTTGGAACAGCGCACTTGATGTTTGCTTATCAGTTGCCACTTTTTAGGCGCAGGGTGATGTTTGAGTTGCATGGCGGACCTGGCGGAGCGTACTTTAACAATATTGTTTTTCATTTTCCGTACAATATCGATTCTGCACCGCTCAATACGATTTCGCTTTCTTTTGACGCGGGACTTTCCGCACAGATTTATATAAACAAACGACTTTACTCAGAACTTGGCTGTGATTATGTTCTTACAAAAAATTCTGACATTTTGGTCGGAATGGTTATGCCTTATGCTGGCGTTGGCTGGCAGTTCTAGGAGGTATGGAATGGAAAAAATAATTTGTCATGCAGAGCGTGATTTGACATCGGCACGAAATATATTGAATAGATTCCGAAATAAATTCGGAATGACAGTGCGCAAATTCGGAATGACAGGACGCAAATTTGGAATGACAGGACGCAAATTTGGGACTGCTTCCAAATTTTTGGTTCTTTTTCTTTTTTCTTTTCTGTTCTTTTCCTGCAATTTTGACACTATTGCGAACCCGGAAGTTGACGAAAGCGCAAAATCGTATTTTGAATATTGGTCTTCCACTTGTCAGATTGCAAAAATTGAATTCAAATCGGCGAACGTTGAACTTGGCGGAGTTACAAATCTTAGTGCGAAAGATGAAATTGAAATTAATGTTATTGCCATAAATCCAAAGGAATTCAAGCTGCTTCAAAAACCTGAGGGGCAGAACTTTGCTTTTCAGAATGAAGCTGGCGATTTTACCTATTCAGATTATTCAGAAACGCAGGTGGATTCTTCGCTCATAAAAATCAAGGCGAAATTCTCAGATGATTTTGAGGGGCAAAAAATCACGCTTTCGGGCTGCCTGTGGCCTGAAAACCGAACGGCTTTTTCTGAGTCGGATTTGCAGGCACAAAATCCGGAACTTTTTGCAAGCACTTCGTTTATTCAAAACACACCGCCGGATGAAGTTTCTAATTTGCATGTTCCGAAGGGACTTTTGAACGGAAGGCATTATGTTTCTTTTGAACTTCCAGACCAAACCAAAAATAAGAACAAAGACTCAACGTATGAAGTGAGCTATTATCTTCGGGAAGAAAACGGCTCTCTTACCTACAAGGGAACAAAAAATCTTTCTGCAAACGACACTAAAAATTCTTCGTCTTCCGCATTCTTTTATTATTTTGATGAACAGGAATCAAATCTTTTTTATGAATACACTGTGGTTGTAAACGGACCTAGGGGGCTAAAATCTTCTCTTGTTTCGACCGCGCCTGGTTTGGGCGTTCACAATCTTTTGGAGCCAGATTTTGAATTCAGCCCGACTTACAACGGAAAAGTAAACGCGGACGGCTACAGCATGATTGAAGTTGACGGGGAGAGCGACACCGTTTCTTACTCAATCAAATCTTTGGAAAGTGCGGCTATTTTGACTGGAAGCGTGGATGGAAGTCCTTTTGCGGGCGAAACGAACGGAACTCTTTCTATTGGAAACCACATGCTTACGGCAACGGTTCGTCAGGACGGATGCCGAGACGTTACGGTTACAAAAAATGTAAAAGTCGTTCAAAAATTGGTAGAACCTTCTTACACGTTTGACCCAGACTTGAATGGCGAAGCTGACACTAGCGGATTTGAATATATCGAAGTTGCCACTGCGGACGACAGTGCTGCCTGCACGATTACCTCGGCGGCTGGAACTACAATCAGCGGAACTTACGACGACTCGGAGTTTACAAGCGAAACGAACAGGCATGTTATTCCTCTTGTAATGGGCGTGCACACAATCAGCGTAACCGTTCATAAAGAATATTGGCTTGACCAGACATTCACAAAGAAAATCAAGGTTGTTCAGTGTTTGGCTGGCGCAAGGATTGATTTGGGAAATAACGGCAGTGCAAACGGAGAAACTGCTAGACAAAACGGTGAAGATTACACGGTATATGAATACACGGGAGATAGCCTTGGTGTAGCCGTGACTAACTCTGAGGCAGGTTCAACTCTCAGCGTGGAGATTAACGGTACAAAGGTTAACGGCACTGCCACTAATGCCAGCACAACGCTTAACGACGGATTCAACAAAATTGTTGCGACTGTCTCAAAACAGAATCAAATACCTGTGGTTGTTGAGCAGAATGTTTATGTTGTAAAGAAACTCGTAGCTCCGACTATTACTTTTGGTCAGGATTCCAACGGAAACACCGACAGCGACGGCTACACATATTATGAGGTTGAAAAATCAACAGATAAAATTACTTACACCGTTACGGATTCAAATTCTGGCTCAACGCTCACAACAAAAATTAATGCTTCGGATAAGCAAAACAGCGGAGAGTTGGGAATTGAAACATACGAGATTGTTGCAACGGTAACGAAGCCATACTGTAAACCTATAAGCGAGACAAAGAAAGTCAAAGTTGTTCAGGGACTTACAAAACCAAAAATAACTTACACAAATGCAGCCTCTTGTGACGGAAATACAATTAAATTCAGCTACCTCAAATACGACAACCTTTTGATGGACGTAACGAATACCTACGATGGCGCAACGATTACGACAACGATTGACGGCGGCACTGCACAGACGGGCGATTTGACGAACCAAAAACTTGATGTGGGTACCCACACGATAAAAGTGACGGTAGAAAAAGAGTGTTGCACGCCTGTTAGTGTGGAAGAGACGATAAAGGTAGAGATTAAGCCTGTTTATGTTTCTTTTGAAAATAATAAATTCATATTCCATGGTGCTGACGATGAAAGCGGAAATTCTATTGACCTTTACGGAACTTTATGTGCAGAAACGGAGTCTACAGGAAAACAGAGCATTTGCACCTGGAACAATGAAGAAGTATCAAAAAAAGCGTTTGCTAAGATTACAGACAAAACATTCGTTTTACAGTCACCAACAGAAAAATTCTACTTTTATAGTGACGGAGCACTATACGATATAGATGGCAGTAAAAAACATCCAATAGGAAATCTTTCAAGAGGTTCTTCTTCGTCAACAAGAACTTTAAAAGAATTAAAGGCAAACAAAAAATTTAATGAAGTTGGCGGAAAAGCTGAGGGGTATTTTAACTGCACGTTTACCCTAGTTCTTTCAGAAGTTTCAAATGCATCTTTCTCTTTCACACATGCATTAAATGGTCTTATTGACAGTGAGGGCTATGAATGTATTGAAGTTGAAAATTCAACAGATACAGTTTCCTATACAATCTCTTGTCTCGAAAGCGGAGTGTCTTTAAGCGGAACTGTAAACGGCTCTCCATTCAGCGGTACAAAAACTGGAACGCTTGACGTTGGGAAACCGTACACTTTGGTTGCAAGATGCACTGCTACAGGTTCTGGAACTTCGACTGTTACAAGAAAAATCAAAGTCGTAACGCCTCTAAAAAAGCCAACCCTCCGCATCTGGAACGGAATAAGCAATGTTACAGCCGACTCCGCTGGGGCAGAAGATACGGCATATTCGGACTATAGCTGTTACAACGTAAACCTTACCGCAGGCGGAACGCTCGGAACTGTTGAATATATTTTTGATGCCGAAAGCGGAGTGACCGTTGATGTTACTGACAACGGCACGGAGCGTAATGGAACGGACACGAAACTTGCACTTGGTCCGCACACGCTCACTGTAACATGCTCAAAGCCGGGCTATACTACACGTGAGTTTGAAGAAAAAGTGTACATTCAGGGAATTTTGGGTGCCCCATCCATTGCCTTTTACAAAGAGTCAGCCCATACGACTGCGCTTTCAATGCACAGCCACCCGGAAGCCAGCAGCTACCTTTTGTACGACTCATACGATGTGGAACTCGATAAAGACGGAAACTGCGCGCTCTATTACAAAGCGACACCGGCAAATACAGGAAGCACAGTAACCGTAAAAGAAAATAACGCGGAACTTTCTGGAAAACTTGCACTGGGACCTCATACAATCACAGTTACTGCGACAAGGCAGTATTGTGCTTCAAGGTCAGTTGAGAAGAAGATTTACGTACAGGGAATTTTGAGCGAGCCGACATTCACGCCGGACGGTGAAAAAGTAAAAACGGTGGGCAATACCGAATACTGGCAGTACAGCTACAAAAAATATGACGAGATGCCAATAACAGTAACGGCGGGGAACGCAGGAAACACGGTTACGCTTTATATGGACGGTCATGAAGTTGAAAATGCATCGCTCGGCTATGGTACTGCCGGAAGCGTATCTGTCACTCAGACCCGCCAATACTGCAAGACGCTTGAATCCGAATCGAAGTGGATGGATGTAAGCATCAAGCCGATTACGCTCACGTACAACAATAAGACTGGTAAGGGAAAGCTGGAACTTAAATTGAGCAACTTTGGCAATGACCCCGCCATTATGCCTCTGGGCGCTAACATAACTATACGTGCCGCTGGCAAGGAGGCTATGACGGCATATAATAAAACTGATGAATCGGTGAATCAGAATACATGGCTTACCCTTAACGATTCTTCGGCTCGAAGCGTTGAAATAACGCTGAATAATCCTTCTGACGAAATAATAGTGTATACGGATATTTGGAGAACTGATAAGAGCAATTGTACGATGAGGGATCATGAATCAACGCGCAGCCTTTCTCAGATAAAAGAAGGGAAAGGCGAAAACGAAAATGCCGGGGAATGGACGTTCATAGTCGATATGTATGAGGGGTATTATAGCAGAAAAGCCCAGCCCCGCATCACGTTTTCTGTGTCCGATTAAGGAAAAGCCAAAGAAGCAACATTGGGGGTGTTATTTGTTAGACATCCCCCTGTTCTGGGAAGTAATATAAAAACAATTTAATAAAC
>NZ_JPUF01000066.1 GCF_014737315.1 Treponema zioleckii
AAGGTCAACTCAGACTTTAAAAGTTAACTTTCCGCGTTTCCCTTAGATCCAGAAATCCAATTCGCTTTCGTCAAGACCGATATTCTTTGCCTTGAAAACTGGCATTTCGTTTCGTCCGGCTTTTTTAAGTTCTTTTCGCTGTTTTGTATAGTCGTTTAGCGCATTAATAGCGACTTTTCCCAAAATCACGCAGACCGGAAGGTTGATGAACGTCATTCCCGCCATGAGAATGTCCGCAACGGCCCACGCCGCATCCATTGGAATTCCTGCTCCTACCAGAACGACAAGCGCACAGAACACGTGGAACGTTCTTAAAAATGCTTTTGAAGGCTCTTTTTTGCCGTTCAAGTAAATGATTGCATTGTCAACATAATAGAGGTTTCCGATGAGCGTTGTGAACGCAAAAAGAACCATTGCAACGGTAATAAAAATCGGGCCAATCGGACCAAAAACCGTAGAAATTGCGTTCTGAACGTAAAGCGCGCCCGAAACAGCTTTGCTTCGCTCAACACCGCTGGCAAGACACATCAAAGCTGTTGCCGTACACAAAACCAAAGTGTCAATGTAAACTGAAAGCATCTGAACCAAGCCCTGACTTACCGGGTGAGAAACTTTCGCACTTGCGGAAGCGTTCGGAGCAGAACCGACGCCGGCTTCGTTCGAGTAAAGGCCTCGTTTGATTCCGTAAACCATGCACGAGCCTGCGACTCCCGAAGCGATTGAGCGGAAGTTGAATGCGTCAGAAAAAATCATTGCGAACATCTGAGGCACAAGATTGATGTGGAACACGATTACGATGAGCGAAACAAGAACGTAAGAAATTCCCATTACAGGAACGATTACGCCCGTGAATTTTACGATTCGCTTTCCGCCACCCAAAATGCAGTAGCCGACGAGAACGGCGAGCACGCATCCGATTATAAATGGAGTTTTGCTTTTGTCATAAAATGAATATGTTGCAAAAGTTGATTGAAGATTGTATGACGCGAGCATGTTGAATCCTACCGCATAAGTTACGATAAGGAACACGCAGAAAACTGCCGAGAGCCACGGCGCGTGAAGTGCTTTTTCAATGTAGTAAGCTGGTCCTCCGTAGCAAGTTCCGTCGTTCTTGCGTCTTTTGTAGATTTGAGCAAGCGTGCTTTCTATGAATGCCGAAGAGGTTGCGACGATGCACATTACCCACATCCAAAAAACTGCTCCGGCTCCGCCCAAACAGATTGCGGTTGAAACACCAACGATGTTTCCGGTTCCTACCCGCGATGCCGTTGAAACGAGCATTGCCTGCAAAGAAGAAACATGATTTTTGTCATCTGGTTTTTCGCGGATAACGTTGAGTGCCTCGCCAAAAAGACGAATCTGCACGCCCTTCGTTCTGAACGTAAAATACAATCCCGCAACTGCCATTACGACAATCAAAATAGGGTAGTACATTACGCCGTCAATTTTGTCTAAAATCTCTACAATACTTTTAACCATAACATGGCTAGTATACACGAGAAAAGTGAAAGATGAAAGGAAATTTAGGAATTGAGCATTATGAATTATGAATAAAACAAAAAGCGGTCATTCTGATCTTGTTTCAGAATCTCTGCATCTTTGCGGAAAAAAGTGTCGTACCGAAGTTATTGTAAAATTTACAGGCCTGTCATGCTGAAATAAATTCAGCATGACACTTATTAAATATTTAATACACTAATCTTTATTTTTTAGTTCAAAAGTTACAACAACATTTTTGCTTGAAGCTAAAATTCCTGGTGCGACAACGAAACCCGAAGAGCTGTTCAGGCTTTTGTTTTGAGCAATGGATTCATAACTGTCACGATAATAATATGAAGGTTCGCTCGTATCAACGTCCGAAATATAAAGGACTTCGCCTATTTTTACGTTCATTCTTTCGGCCATTTTTTCTGCGGCGGCTTTAGCGTCGTCCAGTGCCAAAAGATTTGCTTCGCTTTCAAACTCGCTTTTTTTAGAATGGCTGTATCTAAAATCACCCAAAGAATAAACTTGCAGTGCCAAAATCGCTCCTGTAAATTCTTCAACTCGGGTCAAGTCCCTAAAAGTAATTTGAATCGATTGCTCCGAACGGAATCCCACAAAAACGTTTCTGCCGTTCTGGTATTCATATTCCCTTCCAGATTGTGAAAAACTTGTTTTTATGTCTTCATCCAAAATTGAATATTCCTTGCACAGGCTTAATAATTTTTTGCTTGTGGCATTTGTTTCTGAAATTGCATCTCTCAGAACTGGCTTTACGCTCTTTAATTTTACGGTCATGGTGACGGTATCCGGAATGTAAGTTACTTCACCGTTGCCAAAAACTTTTATTACTTTTGTTTTGCTGTCTGTGCAGGAAACAATTGAAAAAATTGACAAAATAAAAATCAGACCAAATAAACTTTTTCTCATCATTCTTCCATAATAACCCGTGTTTTGGATAAAGTCCACTTTGAGATCCTTGCACCGCGTGAACAAAAACGTTTTTTTTGTGGTAGTGCAGACAATTTTTTTACAGTGGTAAGTTTGTAATGTAGCCTCTGTGATGTGGAAACATAGACAAAATGACAAAAAATGTGATAATGTCATAATGACGCAAAAATTTAGATTCAGAGGTTCAAAATGATTGACGAGTCAAAAATGGATAAAACTTTAGGCAAAAACATTCCACTTATGTTCCGCGAGAAAGTTAAGAAAATCCCGAACCACACATTGCAGGAAGTCAAGAACAAAAGCGGAGTTTTTGTCCGCTACAGCTATTCTCAGGTTTATCAGCACGTTATTGAGATGGCAAATACGTTAAAAAAACTCGGAATCAAAAAAGGCGAGAATGTCGGAATTATGAGCGACAACCGACGCGAGTGGCTCATCACCGACTTTGCGCTTCTTACGCTCGGCGCGGTGGACGTTCCTCGCGGTTGCGACTCGATGGGCGTTGAGATGCGCTTTATTTTGAATTTTGCTGAATGTAAAGTCTGTTTTTTTGAGAACGGTCGTCAGCTTGAAAAAGTCCTTGAAAAAATTGAAGAAGTTCCTTTACTAAAAACGGCGATTCTTTTTGATTACCCGGATGAAAAAACTGTCGAAAATGCAAAGGCCCTTGGAGTTGAAGTGATAAACTATCATTTTCTTGAAAGCGAGGGCGTTTCGATTACAAAAGAAGAATGGGTTCAGATTGAAGAAGAGATGGAGTCAATCGACCCTTCCGACACGGCCACGATAATCTTTACCTCTGGAACGACCGGTCTTCCTAAAGGGGTTCAGCTTAGCCACGACAATTACATTGCTGAATGTGAGGTTGCTCACTCAGTTCTTGGTCTCATGCAGCCGGGAGACATTTGGCTTACCGTCCTTCCGATTTGGCATTCCTTTGAGCGGGCTTTCTGCTACATGGTCGTTGCCCTTGAAGGCGGCTTTGCCTACTCAAAACCGATTGCATCCGTCATGCTGCAGGACATGAATCTTGTTCAGCCTCAGTGGATGAACGTTGTTCCTCGTCTTTTTGAAGCCGTGGCCCAGGGGCTTTTCCGGGAAGTAAAAAAACAGGAAAAAATGCAGCAGCTGGTTTTTAACACGTTCATCGGAATCGGAAAAGTCTACTATAAAATGAAGGAGCGGGTTCTGGGGCTTCGTTGCCGTTACAAGTGGTATCCGCGCTTTTTGGACGTGCTTTGGGGAATCGTTCCGTTCATTTTGAGCTGGCCTGGTCACATTGTTGGCGAGCTTGTGCTTTACCGAAAGATTCGTGCCCGTTTTGGCGGAAATTTCCGTGCGGTTATTTCTGGTGGCGGTGCGCTTCAGCCTGAAACTGAGGCTTTTTACCATGCAATCGGATTCAATCTTCTTGAAGGCTACGGAATGACTGAATGTGCGCCTGTAATTTCCGTTCGAAATTCTAAAAAACCACGTTCAAACAACGTCGGTTGGGTTTTCCCTTCGTTTGACGTAAAAATCGTTGCCGAAAAAGACGGAAAAATTGTTAACGGAGAGCCTTTAAAAGCCGGTAAGCGCGGAATCGTAATGGTAAAGGGCCGTCAGGTGATGAAAGGCTACTACAAGCGCCCTGACTTGACGAGCGAAATTATAGACGGCGAAGGCTGGCTCAACACTGGCGATATTGGAATGATTTCTTATGACGAAGAAATAAAACTCGTTGGCCGTGCAAAAGACACAATCGTTTTGCTTGGCGGAGAGAATATTGAGCCGCTTGTAATCGAAAAAGCTGTTAACGCAAGCCCGTACATTGAGCGTTCAATGGTAGTGGGGCAGGACAAGCGCTATCTTGGTGCGTTCATTGTTCCTGACCAGCACAACGTTGTTGCCTATGCCGAGGAAAACAATATTCTTTACGACAACTACGAGACACTCTTGCAGACGAACGAGATTCAGAATCTCTTCAGAACCGAAATTGACACTCTCGTAAACGCAAAAACTGGCTTTAGAGCCTGCGAGCGAATTTTTAAATTCACGCTCCTAAAAGAATCGTTCGAAATCGGCAAAGAAATCAACGCCAAGCAAGAGTTGATGCGGCATAAAATCGTAAAAATCCACGAAAAGGAATATAAGAAACTGTTTAAATAGAAGAAAACGGCACTGTTAAAACTCTCGGTGCCGTTTTGTTAGCAGTGGATTCCGAAACAAGTTCGGAATGACAGACTTGCCGTCATGCCGAATTTACAAGCCAGCCATGCAGAACTTTCAGGCGCGTCATGCGGAAATTGCAGGTACGTCATGCCGAATTTATTTCGGCATCTACACATGACGGTAAAGTCAAATAAAGCCAAAAAAATGTCAGAATGCAATAGGATTTTTCTTGTAGACTAAAAACATGAAAAAAATAATTCCTATAATCGCATTGGTGACTGTACTTACTGGTTGCCACGCAGTAAAAACTGAAAGCCTTTCAGATGATGTTTTGACTGTCGAAATCTCCGACATCGCAAGTGACGACGAATCATTTTTGGAACTGACTTCAAAACGCTATTCCGAAATTTCTATTGATGAATTCAGTGACGGATTTAATCACGCCCGCTATGAATATCCTAATTCAATTCCGCCTTGGAAGCTTTATGACACAGACCAAATTGTGGGTTTTGCCGAAAACATGATTTATCTTCAGAATCCTGACGGCGGCTGGGCAAAAAATCTTGATTTGCAGCGGGTTTTTACCCTTTCTGAATTAAAGGAACTCAAAGAAAAAAACAGTGAAATTGAACCTGTAACCTACGGACTTAAGAAGAATTCTTCGGGAAGCACGATGGACAACGGAAATATCTACTCGCAAATGAAGTATTTGTGCCAGGTTTACGCGCAGACTGGCGAGAGCCGGTATCTTACAGGTGCAACAAAAGCCTTAAAGTGGATTCTGAACGCTCAGCATCCTTCAAGCGGCGGTTTTACGGGTTCTGACGTTTACGGAATTACTTACAATGACAACGTGATGTCAAATGCACTTGGCACGCTAAAAAGCGTTGCGAATGATGAAGTGTATAGCGTTTTTCCAAAAGAAATGCGTGAAAAGGCCCGCGAGGCTTATTACAAGGGAATTGACTGCATTTTAAAAACTCAGATTACGGTTACGCTTGACGATGGTTCAAAACTTTTGACGGCCTGGTGCCAGCAGCACGACCATGAAACCTTAAAACCGATTTGGGCGCGGGAATACGAGCCGCCTTCAATCTGTTCGGCAGAAAGCTTTAAGATTCTGCGGCTTCTTATGGCTGACGAAAATCCGACTGACGAAATGAAAAAAGCGATTGTTGCCGGTTCGGAGTTTTTTGACCGGGATGATATAAGAATCCACGGAAAAAAGCGTGTCAGCATTCCGCTTTCAGAGCCTGTGACTCTCAATAATCATTATTATGATAGCGAGCGCGTGCTTGAAGATGTTCCAGATGCTCCTGACATGTGGGCAAGGTTCTATGCTCTTGACGGTTCCTTTGACATAAAAACCGGTTCAAGAAAACCTGTTCAGGGCACGTATCCGAAAGTCCTTTCGCCGGTGTGGGTTGACCGTGGCTGTATTTTCGTAAGCGATTTTTCTGAAATCTCTATGGAACGTCGGAATGGCTATGCCTACACGAATACTTCTGGAAGCAAATTCCTTGAAGAATACAAATTGTGGAAGGCAAAATATATAGAAAACTAATTCCTCACCGCTTGGTCTAAAAAATTTCTCTTGGGGCTTTGAATATGTGAGTAAAGATGTTATGCTTTCCTCATGGTTACGATAAAAGATGTCGCACGCGAATGCAAGGTTTCTTTCTCAACTGTAAGCAAAGCCCTTAAGGGAAGTCCGGAAATCAGTCCTGAAACTACGGAATTCGTAAAGAAAAAAGCCCATGAACTTGGCTACAGACCGAATCTTGCCGCACAAACTCTCAGAACGAACAAGACTTTTGATATTGGCGTGATTTTTGAAGAAAAAACCGGCGTTGGCCTTCAGCATGAATATTTTGCAAGTGTGATTTCTGGAATCCAGAAAGTTGCGTTTGAAAAAGGCTACGACATGACTTTTTTGGGCGGAATTTCTCAAAAAAATTACGATTATTATTCACACACGCTCGCCCGGAATTATGACGGAGTTGCGCTCCTTTCCTGCGACTTTGACTCTAAAGGAATCACGGATCTTTTAAAAAGCGAAATTCCTACTGTTACGCTTGATTATTCTTTTGGCTCGGGACATTCTGCAGTTGTGAGTGACTCTGCAAAAGGAATCAGTGAACTTACCGAATATGTGATTTCAATGGGGCACAGAAAAATCGCGATGATTCATGGAGAAAAAACTTGGGTCACTGAGCAGCGAGTTGATTCTTTTAAGAAAACTTGTGCAGAGCATGGAATTTTAATTCCTGATGAATATTTTATTGAGGCGATGTACCATGATGCAGAGGGAAGTGCAGTTGCCACTCAAAAACTTCTGCGTCTCAAAGAAAGACCGACCTGCATTTTTTACCCGGATGATTACGCTTCTCTTGGTGGAATCCGTGAGCTGAATGCACAGAATCTTGTTCCCGGAAAAGACATTAGCATTGTCGGTTACGACGGAATCAAACTCAGCGCAATGATGAATCCTCCGCTCACCACTTACGAGCAGAACGGCAAACTTATTGGCCAGACGATGGCGGAGGCTCTTTTTGACCAGATTGAAAAAAGAGAGGATTTTGCGCCGAAAAAAGAATTCGTTAATGGCAGGGTGATAAAAGGCGGAACTGTGGTAAAACCTGTATAAGCCCGGCTGTTTTTCCGTGGCGAGAGCCTTATTTTTATCAAAAGATTATTTTTATATTCTAAAAATCAAAATCTTGCAAAAAGAAGTATCTTTTATTATAATTTTTCTACAACGTTTTCGTAAGGAGATTATAATGAAATTCGGACACTTTGATGATTCTCGCCGCGAGTATGTAATCGAAACTCCTCGCACACCGTATCCTTGGATTAACTATCTTGGTACTCAAGGATTTTTCTCGCTGATTTCAAACACGGCAGGCGGATACTCTTTCTACAAAGACGCACGTCTTCGCCGCATAACACGATACCGCTACAACAACGTGCCTATCGATATGGGCGGACGCTATTTCTACATCAACGACAATGGCACAATCTGGAATCCGGGCTGGTCTCCTGTTAAGACTGAGCTTGATTCTTACGAGTGCCGACACGGTATGGGCTACACTGTAATTACAGGCAAAAAGAATGATTTGAAGGCAGAAGTCACATTCTTTGTTCCTCAGGACTTTGACGGCGAGGTTCAGCAAGTTGTCCTTACGAACGAAGGAAAGACAGACAAGACGTTCAAGTTCTGGTCATTCGCGGAATGGTGTCTTTGGGACGCTCAGGACGACTGCACGAACTTCCAGCGAAACTTTTCGACAGGACGCGTTGAAATCAAAGATTCAGTTATCTATCACAAGACAGAATATCGCGACCGCCGAAATCACTACGCATTCTATTCAGTGAACGACAAAATCGACGGCTACGACACAGACCGTGACGCTTTCATCGGGCTTTACAACGGCTTCCACAATCCACAGGCAGTTCTTGACGGAAAGTGCACAAACTCACTCGCAGACGGTTGGTCTCCAATCGCTTCACATTTCAAAGAAATCACACTCAAGGCTGGCGAGAGCAAGACGCTCGTTTTTGTTTTGGGCTATGTTGAGATGCCTGTTGAAAAGAAGTTCGAGGCTGACGGAAAGACAATCAACAAGGAAAAAGCCCTTGCCATGATTGAAAAATACAACACACCAGAGAAGTTCGCTTCTGGTATGGCAGAGCTCCGCGCTTACTGGGACAAGCTTTTGGGAATCCTCAACGTAAACACACCAGAAGACAAAGTGAACCGCATGGTAAACATCTGGAACCAGTATCAGTGTATGGTTACGTTCAACCTTTCTCGCTCTGCTTCATACTTTGAAAGCGGCATTGGTCGAGGTATGGGCTTCCGCGATTCAAATCAGGACATTTTGGGCTTCGTTCACCAGATTCCAGACCGCGCACGCGAGCGTCTCATCGACATCGCGTCAACTCAGCTTGAGGACGGCGGCTGCTATCACCAGTATCAGCCACTCACAAAGAAGGGCAACGCAGACATCGGCGGCGACTTCTCGGACGACCCGCTCTGGATGATTCTCTCGGTTTCTGCATACATCAAGGAAACAGGCGACTGGTCAATCTTAGACGCAAAAGTTCCTTACGACAACGATGAGTCAAAAGCAAAATCAATGCTCGACCACCTCACAGTAAGCTTCTATCACATTGTAAACAACTTAGGTCCTCACGGATTGCCGCTTGCAATGCGTGCAGACTGGAACGATTGTATCAATCTTTCATGCTTCTCTGACACACCTGGTGAAAGTTTCCAGACTTACACAAACCCAAAATTCAAGGCAGAGGGCGGATATTCAAAGGTTGCAGAATCTGTATTCGTTGCAGCGCTCTTTACTTACGTTGGTCCAAACTTCGTCGGAATCTTGAACCACTTGGGCAAGAAAGACGAGGCGGCAAAGGCGCAGGCAGAAATCGACAAGATGAAGAAAACTATTATGGATTCAGCTTGGGACGGCAACTGGTTCATGCGCGCTTATGACGCTTACGGCAAGAAGATGGGCTCAAACGAGTGCGAGGAGGGAAAAATCTTTATTGAGCCACAGGGCTTTGCAATTATGTCTGACATCGACAAAGACGCGACAAAGAAGACGCTCGCCGCAATCGATGAGAGACTGAACACAAAGCACGGTCTTGTTCTCAACAACCCTGCTTTCACAAAATACTATGTTCAGTACGGCGAAATCTCAACATATCCTGGCGGATACAAAGAGAACGCTGGTATCTTCACTCACAACAACGCATGGATTATCTGTGCTGCGGCTTATGCTGGCGAGGGAAATCAGGCTTTCAAATACTACTCAGAAATCGCACCTGCTTACACTGAAGAGACTTCTGACTTGCACAAGACAGAGCCTTATGTTTACGGCCAGATGATTGGCGGAAAGGACGCGGGAAGCGACATCGGGCAGACTGGAAAGAACTTTGGTCAGGGCAAGAACTCTTGGCTTACGGGAACGGCTGCATGGAATATGGTTGCAATCAGCCAGTACATTCTTGGTATTCAGCCGGACTTCGATGGTCTCAAGGTTGACCCGTCAATTCCATCAAGCTGGGACGGCTTTACTGCGACAAGATTGTTCCGCGGTGCAAAGTACAACATCACGATTAAAAACCCAAGCCACGTTTGCAAGGGCGTAAAATCGCTGATTGTTGACGGCAAAGCAATTGACGGCTGTGTTGTTCCTGTTGTTGAGGGCAAAAAAGAAGTCAATGTGGAAATCACATTAGGGTAAGTTTCTGTAAAAGTGTTAAAACTTAATCCCCTGCCAAGAGTCTTTGTTTGGCGGGGGGATTAGTTTTTAAAATTCACAGTTTGCACAAAACGTTCCTGCAACGATCTGAATGAATTTCTGGTCTTTGGACAGCTCCGCCCCTAACCGGAGCTGTAATGGCGACAGGATTCCTTGCCGCTTTTTTATGGATGAGTAGAGACTAAGAAATCTGTAGCCTTGACTTTTTGGCTCAATGCGGTATATTTGAATACATAGGAAGTGCACCACGGCAATGTGGCTGAACCTCCGTAAGTGCTTAATAAAAGCCTACGCGGAAATTGCAGTGAGCGTAGGCTTTATTTTTTATCTACTCGCTATTTTTATCTTTTTTGGCGAGAGTCTTGCATACAGCAAAGACAAACGATGCAACCGTAACAATTGTCGTTACGACCGCACAAAGAAGCATAATGCTTTCGTATCCTGTCATAGCAGGCCTCCTCGTTCTAATGAATTCGGAGGTTCAGCCTACCACCACCGTGGTGCAATACAAAGATACTATATTTTTGTATTTTGCGCAAGAAACCCACTTGACTTTTTGTGCCCCTAACTGGAGTTGTAATGGTGGAAGGATAGATGATTTCTCCGAAAAATTCCTCTTAACCAAATTACATAAAGAAATCCATACAAAATAAAATTAACCTCTTGACAAAAATATACGGGGGGGGGTAACATTTTGTTATTTTCTAATAACAAATATTAATAGAAAAATAAGGAGTATCCCCCGAAATGAAAAAACTAAAATTTGCTTGTCTTGCAGGGATTATCTTATCAGCATTTTCACTGATAAGCTGTGGTGCTGATGATGAGATTGCCACGGAGCAAGTTTCTGTAACCTTTAAGACTGATGGCTATAGCGAAAAAATTGTTAACCTGCCACGTGCAGACTGTCTGAGTTCATCTCAATTGCCTGTAAACCCTTATAGAACAGGCAATTATTTTATGTATTGGTCTGAATCAAAAGAGTCGCAAGAAAAGGCCGTTCGGTTTGATTTTAATGAACCTATTATAGAAAATAAAACTTTGTACGCCATTTTTTCACCAGAGTTAGTTTCAATTTCTAATGTTTCAGCAACTGATATAGAGATTAAGCTTTATTCTAATTCTTGCCCGCTTGAAGATGGCTCTTATGTTGGACTCAACTTTAAGCATTCTACGGATAACAAAAATTTCAAAGATGTTAATTTAGGTATTCCATCAAAATCTGAAAATTATGGCAGTTACAAATATGTGACCTACACGTTTGATTCTCCTTTGCCAGAGGGAATGAATTACTTCAAGGTAACAAGTAAACATGAAACTTGTAAAAAAGAATATCGTGTTGCGGCTCCAGTTCCTGTAACAAATCTTTCTGCCAAAGCAGATGACTCTTATGTAGAACTTGCTTTTTCACCGGCAGAAGGTTGGGATTCATATATCGTAAAAGTTTTCGATGGCAGCGAGGAAGTTGCCTCAAAAACAGTTTGGGGTAAAAATGTGGAGTTTTTTGGGCTTACCAATGACACGGAATACACATTCAAAGTTTTTACGGGCAAAACAGAAGTCTTTGCTCAAACAACAGCAACGCCGACTGTTACAAAAAAAGAGACAGACTGGCTTTTGGCAATGTACATGGACGGTGATAATGACCTTCATGAACCAATCTGGCTGGATTTGAACGAAGCCGAATACGGAGTTTATAATATTCGTAGTTATGACAGTGATTATGACGCTGTTACTGCTGTTGCAATCTGGGATGGTGCTGTAAGCTGGCTGGACACTGATGAAAACGGAAATCCTGTAACTGTAACACCGCAAATCGGTGATACAGGAACGTATCTTTATGAAGTCGGTGAAGACTATTCTTGCAAAGCTGACTATGTGAATGACCGTGGTTGTGTTCTTTCTAGCAAAACTAAAAATCTGTCTTACACAGCACCTTGGCTTACAGAAAAAACGACTGTTGATACGAGTGTCGGCTCATACCACGGCGAAGTGAATATGGGCGACAAACAGACGCTCATAAATTATCTGAACTGGATAAACGCACATTACACCGCAAAAAAAGGAATTATTCTCCAGTTTAGCGACCACGGTGGTGGCCCTAGACGTATAAGATATGTAAAGACTTCAGACGGCAGAATGATAAAAGTTGGAGATACAAGTGGTCGCCGTGCCCTTTGCTGGGATGATTCTTCTCGTTCAGATTTCCTTAAAACAAAAGATGTTTCCGAAGCGTTGCAAGCTGCTGGTTTTGGTCCGTCAAACAAACTCGGCATGATTTTAATGGATGTTTGTCTTGGCTCATCTTTGGAAGACGCATATCAGTTTAAGGATTACGCAAATTATCTTGCTGCTTCTCCGAACACAATTCCTGGCTCTGGGTTGGACTATACAGATTTGATGAAAGCTTTCAAAAAGAACTGCACTCTTGAGCAGATTGGAAAGCAGATTCTTGAGGACTATAAAAAGCAATACAGCGTGCTGGAATATTGGAATTATTATGCCCAGCAGGCTTTTGGAAAGAACTACTATGCTTTATCAGAGGATGAGCAATCGCTTCTTGAATGGCTAAGTGATTTGGGAATACCGACTTTTACGATTACGGACCTTTCAAAAATTGAGGACGTAAAGACCGCCGTGGATTCTTTGTGCAATGTTCTTCTTTCTGATTCTGGAAAACTAAAAACTGTTTATGTTGATGAGAATGGTGTTTTTAGTCCAACTGCAACTGACCAGACCGAAAATTTTGTAAAATATTTAGGGCAGCATCATGCGAATATTGTAAATTTGTTCGGCAATAACGAGGATGGCAGTAAGTATTCCATTGATGGCTCAATTTACTATCAAGGCTCTTTTGCATGGCTTTATGATATTGGCTATCTTGCTGATTTTATGAATGCATTATCGGCGCCAACATTCTCTGCTTCTGCTAACGAAAACGCATGGCTAGAACTGAACGAGGCTGCTATTGCAGTAAGTCAAAAACTTGGAAATGCAATCGCATATAGCTGGAGAGACAGTAAGTCTGATATCTCCTATAGGGATTTTTATCGTTCTATTGATAAGTGCAGTGACTACAAGCATCATTATGGGCTTTCAATCTGCGGTGCTTCACTTGCGACAAATGGCGAGAATCTTTCTCAGGGAACTCTTCCTGATTTTTACAAGAGCGACCTGGCCTTTGGACGTGATTCTAAATGGGGCGATTTGCTTGAATATTGGTTTGGTAAATAGCATGAAAAAGAGTTTTTTTGTAGTCTTAATAATTTCTCTTGCTTTTGTGTTTCTTTCTTGTGCTTCAAAATCGCACCTAGAAACTTCCGAAGAGAGTTCTTTTGCTGATTCAACTGCATCAGATTCATCTGATAATTCGTTTCGGCATGAGAAGTTGGCAAATCACTCATTTCTTACAGAAAAAAATATTGGTGAGAGTTTTGCCATTTATGGTTTGATTGTGAAAAATGGTGAGGACTTTGTTCTCATAGAAAATCCAAAATCAAAAAGCAGAGTTTCTTTTATTCTGACTTTTGAGGAAGATTATTTAAAAGAAAAAGTTGCTTTGAAGGCAAATGTCACTGCTGAAATTTCAGGAATCTTAGTTTCTGTGGAATCACCGTGGCGAAAAGGACTAAAGGTTGTGGATATAAAATAATCAAAATATTTAGAAACTCCAAAATCTATACTGATTGGAATGGTTTTAACAAATTATTTAACGGAATATAGCATTTAGATTGCCTTGAAATTTGATTTTTTATATAATATTTTAAAGTTCAATTAGGAGGAACTTATGAAAACTATCCAGAAAATTGCTTTGGCTGCAACAGTTGCAGCTTTGTTCGGACTCGTTTCTTGCGGTTCAACAAAAGCAGCTGCTAAAGATGCAGCAACAGAAGCTAAAGAGACTGTAGAGACAGCTGCAAAAGAAGCTGTTGATACAACTGTAGAAGCAGCTAAAGAAGAAGTTACAGAGACTGTTGAAGCTGCTGCTGACAAAGTTACTCAGTAGTTTTGTTTTGAAAATTTTAACTGGACTGCCGCTTTGGCAGTCCTTTTTTTTAACCATTTTGTGCCGATAATCTATCCGTGAAAAAATCGATTTTTATTTTACAGCTAATTTTTTTGTATCTGAATTTTTATCTTTCTCGCAAAACTTAATGGGTTCGACTGTAGACGAAAACGAAAATCCTTCTGAAGTTGCTTCCGAAGAGGTTTCAGTTGAGCCTTCAACTCCTGTAAGTGACTCTTCTGGGCTTTCTGAAACTGTTCCTGAGCTTTTACGCGGAATTTGGCAAGGTAAAGACCGAATAATGATGTTTTCAAACGAAAACGAATTTTCCGTGGTGCTTCGGGTTTTTTATACCTGGTACAACGACCGTGCGGCGGAGCCTGCAAAATTCAAGGAGCTTAAAGCCCGCGACCGAAACGACACGACTTCCCAAAAGGCGGAAGATATTTCGGTAAAATACAAGACCGTTTACGAAAATGAATCAAAAACGGCTGGCGCGTATGAGCTTGTGGTAAAATATCCAAACATAAAAGAGCCTGTTTATATTCCTGTTGCCGTTGTTGGCGGAAAAATCTATCTTGATTTTTTGATTCACGACACAGATTCAGAAAAAAACACTTCGGTGAATGGCTCGGTTGACGATTCTGAATCTGAAAAATCTAAAGACGGATTGTGGCGGTCAGCCGCTACCGCAGACGGAATCACTGTTTCCCCGCCGAGATTTAAAAAAGAAGTGCGCTCGTACTACGTAAACGGAAAAGACGTTTATCATCTTCGGTACTGGCTCAGCGGAATGGAATACACGACGCAGAAAGCCGGCTTTTCAGACGGAAAATCGTCGTTCAGCGTTTCAAAATACTTGCAGATTGGTGACAGGCTTTATCAGTGCACGACAGGGCGAAGCACAAAAATCAGGAATGTGGAAAAGTCTAATTCGCTTCCGGCGAACGCGGTTTTTGATTCTGAGTTGTCGATTTGTGCGCTTTCTTCCCCGTATCTTGTAAAAATTGACGGAGAAAATCGGGAAGAACTTCAAAAACTTGTTGATTCGAATAATGCCCGAAAGGCTCCGCCGCCAAAGCCTCTTTTCCCGGTTCCAGAAATCGAGATTCATTGGCGAGAGCTTACGGAAGTGGAGCTTTACAATCCTCGTACTTGGAACCGTCGCATGGTTGATGTTGCGGCGGAGCATACGACGGTTGAAATCAAGCGTGTTGAATCAAAGTAAAACTCGTCTTCCAAAAACGTCATGCTGCACCCGAAACTGGTTCGGGGTGACAGTGCAGAATTAAGTTTTTAGCGCTGACTTCAAATTAAAAATCAATTTTTACTTCTTTTGCGTACCTTAAATAATAGAGCACACAATTGATTTTTTGCGGGGCAACATTCAGCATTTTAGAAATTGCCTCGCGGTAGCAAGCGAGCTGTTCTTTGTAGACTTCTTCGTTTATCGCATGGCTCGTCTTGTAGTCAACGATGGTGTAAGAGCCGTCCTCGTTCTTAAAAATCAAGTCCATTGTTCCGCGAACAATTTTTTCTTCACCACTTTCGTCCAAAATTCTGCTTCTAAAATTGAACTCAGCTTTCTTCCAGCTGGCATTTTTTGCAGCTTTTCCGAGTTCGCTTTTTTCGAATGATTCTTTCATGTCCTGGCAAACTTCTTTTACGCGTTGGATTTTCTTTTCGTTTGCGTCAAGACCGTCCCAGCAGCGACTAGGAATTTTCGCTTCTTCGCCCGTAACTGCGGATTCCATGTAGGCGTGGGCAATCGTTCCAAAATCATCGTAGCCAAAACGAGGCTCTCCATTCCCGCCGTTTCGCTTTGTTGACTCAACAATTTCGTTTATCTCAAAAAACGGAATCTTGTCTGGTTTTGAAGTGACTGAGTTTTGCCCAAAAATAAGTTTATTTTCTTTTTCTTCGTAAAGATGGCTTGGCGAAATGTAAATTGACTCTGGTTTTTCGGTCTGAATCACATTCAGCTTTGAATCTGCGAAGATTTCGTGCAGAGTTGAAATTACTTCGAGCTTTTCTTCGTAAGTGTTTTCTCTGAATTCAGATTTTTCCTCTTCCTCAAATTTTGAAATGGGTTCAATCGTTTCAAAAATGAACGGTGAACATTCCGACTGACCTTGCTCGTCTGCATTTTGGTAAAAATTCAGGACCGGAAGAAGAATTTCTAAAATCTTGTCCGTATTTCCGCCGTTTTCTGGCGCGAATCTTTCCGGCTCTTTTACGGGTTTTTCAATTCCTGTGATGTAAATTTCACTTTCGGCGCGGGTTAGGGCAACGTAAGTGATTCGGCGAAGTTCCGCACATGCCATTGATTCATTCAGCTTCTTTGATTTTTCGTAAAAATAATTTGATTTTTCTGGAAAGTGCCTGCCACCCGGCGTGTTTATTGAAAATCCGTACTGTTGATTGTAGAAAACTGGCTCCAAATTGCGGTCTTTTTGCGTTCCTTTATGCGTGCCGCACACGAACACAATCGGAAATTCAAGTCCTTTGCTGGCAAAAATCGTCATGATGTGAACGCTGTCGCCTTTTTCGAGAGGAATGTTTACGCCTTCGAGTTTTTCGCTTTCTTTCTGATATGAGCTAAGCCCGTCTACAAAGCCCGAAAGTCCCGTTGTGTCAAGTTCGCACTGGCGGGCAATTTCAAAAAGCCGGTCGTAGAGAGTGTTGTACATTTCGACTTTTCGGTTCCACAAAGTTTCGTAGCGGTAGCCAGTTTCGTACCAGAGTTTGGTGAGAGTGATTGTGAGCGGCTCAATTTTTGCGGATTTTTCGAGCGCAAGATAAAGCTCTTTTGCGTGATAAAATCGTTTTGCGCTTTCTTCGCAAAGAATATTTTGTGCGTCGGCTTCGAACGGACTTAAATTCGTGGCAAGAATGCCGTTCAGTTCATCTGCGCTCAAATTTACGAACGGTGAACGGAGAACTTGCGAGTAGGCAATCGAGTCATTTTTGTAAACAAGAATCCGCATGAACGAAATTAAATCGTTTACAGGTCCGTCGTTAAAAAATCCCGTGAGTTTTTCGCAGTCATAAGGAATACCTTCTTCAAGAAGCGTTCGCTCGTAAAGCGGCTGGAGATTTAACGTCCTAAAAAGAATCGCAATGTCGCTCGGCTTTATTTTTTTTCCGTCAATTTCAGTCCCCAAAAGACTCTTTATTTTTTTTGCGACCCACTTTGCCTCGGCTTCTTCGCCCTGGTAAAAATCTTCGTCAGGTTCGATTGAGTCATCGTAGCGGGCAACGTGAATCCGTTTTGGAAATTCCTTTTCGTTCTGCTTAGAGATTGGCAAATCGACTTTGTGGTAAATCGCTTCGTATTTTGGAACGTTTTCCACAGATTTTTTTTCGGTAAAGAAAACTGAAGGAAGATTTTTGCTTTCTTGTGAAACTGGCGGGTATTCAAATCCTCCAAAAATCGTGTTGAATGCACTGATTAACGAATGATGCGAGCGGTAATTTGTTTTTAGCTCAAGATTTCCGTCTTTAAAATCATCAGAAAGATTTCTGAACACCGAAACGTCGGCTCCGCGGAAACGGTAGATACTTTGTTTTTCGTCGCCTACAAAAAACAGCTTGTTCGGGCAAAGCTCGCCAACGCTCGGAATTCCCTTTTCGTTCCGTTCAGGTTTTTCTGCGAGCATAAAAAGTAAATCTCGCTGCATCGAATTGTTGTCCTGAAATTCGTCAATCATAATCGCTTTGTAGCGTTCCTTTTCGATTTGCCGGATTTCCGGGTGCTCTTTTAGCGTGCAAAGTGCAATGCTTGCAATGTCTGCAAAGGTGAGAATCCCGGAATTGCGCTTTAGCGAGTTCACCTGTGTCTGAAATTCTTCCAAAAGCGGCACGATTGCTTGTACGATTCCAAAGCCGGTAATAAAATTTACGACCGGAATCAGGTTTTTAATGCTTTCGCGGAGAGCGTTCAGGGCAGATTTTATGCTTTCTAGTCCTTTTGCGGTGCTTCCGGACTGTGAGAGGAAGGCAATATCGTACACGCATTTTGCAAAGTCTTCAAAAATCTCGGCGGCTTTTGCGTCGTAATTGTCAAAAAATTCCAGCGAGAGCGGGGCGCATTCAGGTAAATCCAAATGTTCCATAATGTTTTTTAGCCGCTGGAAGAATGTTTTGCTCTTGTCGCCGTCAAAAGCTTTGTAGGCCTTTTCAAGGTCGTTAAAATCACTCAGAACTTTTTTTGAAAGTGTTTTCCAAGTGTTCACGATTTCGTTTTTTTGACGGTTAATGTCTCGCCTAAAATCAATTGGCTCTGCGACTGTTGAATGCTCCAAAATCGGATTTACAAAAAGTTCGTTTGCAATTTGGGCAAAATCTTTTGTGCTTACAAGTGCCTTGATAGCAAGATTGTCCCGGTGCTTCAGAATGAACGGAAGTGCCATTGCCGACACTTGCGAGCTGATTTTGTCCGCGTCTTGCGTAAAGTCCGGGCTTACGCCGTAAAAGTGCGCTCCGAGTTTTGCGACTGAATTACAGTAGCTGTCGAGGGTTTTTATGTTCGCCTTGTAAAAATTCTTAACGGCCTTTTCAGCCTTTTCGTCGCCTTTTTTTTCTTTTAGCGTTTTGTAAATTCGCCCAGACATTTCCACAGTGGCTTTTTTTGTAAATGTGAGCGTCAAAATTTGGTCAACTTCAAGTCCTTCGTTTATTAAGTGTGCGAATCGTGCCGAAAGTACGCTGGTTTTTCCAGAGCCGGCTCCCGCGCTTACGACCGCGTTTTGGTCAACTTTTATTGCTTTTTTTTGTGATTCGTCAAATTCTTTAGCCATTTAAAATCCTCTCAATGTCCTAATCTTTTCTTCCTACGTTGAATGTGCGGCGGCAAATTCCTTTGTTCTTGCAGTTGCGGCACACTTCAAAGGTTTGGGCGCCTTCGTCCAGCGTAAAATCCAGGTTTTCAACTCGGTCTGAGAACACATCCAAAAGCGATTCGAATTTTTTTCTTGTCGCTTCAAATTCTTCGTGGCTGATTTTGGAGACCAGCGTGCCGAAAACCGGAACTTTTTCGCTTTCTTTTACGTTGAAGAACACGGCGTTCTCGATTTTTTTTGGCTGAGCCTGATGTTCGAGAAGATATGTGTAAATCGGCATCTGAAAATCAGGAATTTCAACGCCGTCGCTAACAAAAAATCTGTCTTTGTGAATCGCACCACTTGAGCTTTTAAAATCTACGAGAATAAATTCCGCCTCATCCTCGTTTTTTAAAAGACAGTCGATTTTTCCGTGGCAAAAATATTTTTTCCCTTCAGGAGCATATTCGTAGTATTTTTCGACTTCAACAACTTTGCAACCCAAAAAAGCCTTGCAAAAATTGTGAACGCAGTTTGCCATTGTGGCGGTAAGAGCAGTTTTTGTGGTTTTTATAAGTTCTTTTGCAAGATAGCTGGATTTAAAATCCTGAATCGCTTCATCAACGCTCTCGTAAAGAATCGCCTTGTATTCGTCTGTGAGCCCGTTTTCCGTGGTGGTGAGCGGAAGAGAGAGAAGCTGAATCTTTTTGCAGAAAAATTCCAGAATCTTGTGGTATAAATTTCCCATTGCAAAATGGTCCATTAGCTCAGCTTCGTTGTTCCGCTGCTCAATCTTAAAAACGTACTCAAAAAGATAAAGCCGTGGGCAGGCAAAAAACTGACTCATGTTGGAATACGAGATTTTTAGTTTGCCGTCTTTTTTTTGTGAATTGTTGACGGTCTCTCTGATTGATTCAAGTGAATTTTCCAAAAGCTCACCGTCGCTTCCCGCTGATTTTTCCCAGAATTCAAATCCGCTTTTCTGCACTTCAAAAATTGACTTTGGAAATTCGGTCTGATATTGAAGAAGATAATTTTTTTCTTTTAATAAATAGTCATCTTCAAGCATTTCTGGCTCTTTTTCTTCCAAAAAGCCTGCTGGCAGGGCGTAGCCCGAAAAAGTTTCGTTCGCGCAGGTGTAGTAAGTTTCTTCGGTGGAAGAAATTGAATAGAGATTCAAAAACAAATCAGAAATGTTCGGGTCGTCGATTCCAAGATTCTTTCGCTTGATGTCACTCAAAAATCCGAGCTGGCGGTAAATTACGCTCGTTGAAGCCTGGCTCGCGTCAATCACCACGTGATATTTGAACGGGGCCGTGGCCGCAAGTTTGTACGGCAAAATCGCAACGCCAACGTCCGCGCTTTGGGCCAAGTATTTTACTTTTTCGAGATATTTTACAAAAAAACTGTAGGTTGAAGGCACTTTGCACGCTGGAAAGTTTTTTTCAAGGTCGGAAAGCCCGCCAAGCTCCGCGATGCATCGGCTTATAATCAAATCACTTTGTAGCGGGCACTCGTCCATGTTAAAAAATGAGTTTCGCAGTGCAAAATACTTTGTTCTGATTGCTTCAAATGAATCTGACGAAACCAAATCCGTTAGCTTTCGCTTGAGACTCGTGTAGTAAGCGCTGATGTTTTCTTGAATATCCTTCGCCTTTGAGTTTGAACGCTTCTTCCCACGAATCATGGACTTTGCCTGCATATTCGTAGGAGCAGATGCAGTTATTTATTTTTCCGAATTCGATTAACTGGCTGTTAAGCTCGCCGTCGAGCCAGGGAAGTTCTGAGTTCAACAGGAGTTTTTTTACGCTCTCAAACGAAAATTTGTTCTGAACGCATTCAAGAATCTGCCTGAACAAAGCCCCCGCACCGCTTTCTGAAAGGTTCTTTCCGTTGCGGAGGTTGTTCGGAATCCCGTAGATTTTAAAATCGCGCTGAATGTACGGAGCGTAGTTTTCAAGGTCAGGAACGTTCACCGCAATATCTGTCCACAGAACGCCTTTTTTGTCGTGAAGATTTCGGAGGTAAAGCGCGACGTTCCGAATTTCGCTGCGTGAATTTTTGTAAAAGTCCACTGACGGGGGAGTGGAGTCCGCTTCTGGAACGTTCACGATTTCGATTTCCGGCGAAGATTTTAAAATATTTTCGTATTCAATCCAGTCGCTTAAAATTTCCGGGTAGAACAAAATGTATTTTTTTCCGTCCGCCTTGAACGGAGGAGTTTCCCATGCCGGGTCAAAAAGCGCGTTCTGATTCAAAAAATTGTTGTATCGATTGAAGATTTCTAAAAAATCACAGTCTTCGTCATCAAAAAAATCAGATTCTGCATTCTGCGACAGTTTTTTTAAGATTTCTTCCGTCGGAATCGTTTTTACTGCTTCTTTTTGATTCGGCTCGATTTCGCACAGTTTTTTTTCGCCCCAAAGACGAAGGCCCGGCAAAAGAGATGAAATCCAGTTCGTAAAGCCAGAAGATTCTTTTGCGAATTTTGGCACGATAAGATTTTTTAGGAACTGCTTTTCTCCGTTCTGTAAAATAATGTTTGCGGCAAAAATGTCTCTGAGCGTTGAAGGAACTGAAGTTTTGTCCTGTTTTTGTCCGCGAATTGACTTGCTCTTAAAATCGTCCCAGGCCATAAATCGCTCGGTCGCAACCGCAGTCGCCTGTGTGATTTTCGTCGCCCGGTCTGCCCACAAATCCGCGGAAAGTCCCGTAGAAAACACGAATATAACGTTTTGATCAAAAATATTTTGGATTAATTTTTGTTCGATAGGATTTTTTTTGTTCAATTGAAACTCCAAGATTTTATCTGGCGTGAGCCAATGAAAAATTATAGCACAAAATCGGGAATTAAGAATTAAAAAGTAGGAAATATGAGGTATGAGGTATGAAAAGTAGACTAAAAGGCTCAATTTCGAGTTTTTACAAAGCCTGTTATTCCGATGTCGTTTCGGAATCTCTTTCATAACACAAAACAGATGCTGAAACAAGTTCAGCATGACACACAGCTTATGACAGAAAACTCGAAATTCGACCTAAAAAGCTGTTGGTCGGTAGGGGAGGCAACGCTTCGCTAATGCACAAAAATGATTCTGACCGTGCGGTGTGTGCAATTGAAGCGCAAGTTTCCCGGTGGGAAAACTTGCGGGAAACGCTAAGACTGAACTTTT
>NZ_JPUF01000067.1 GCF_014737315.1 Treponema zioleckii
CCTTATTCCCGAAATCACGGTATTGAAAAATATAATACACCGTAATTTTGGTATCAGTCAACTTTAAGATACCTAGATGTTGGTATCATCTAAGTCATGTTCAGGGACAATCTAAAAGAACAAATTGAATATAAAGGCTTGATTATAAAGGAACTTGCTGCAAAAACTGGAATAAGCAAACGCACGATAGATACTTATGTAGACAGCCGGGGCGTTATTCCTAATGCCGAGATTGCGGTAAAACTTGCAGAAGCGTTGGATACTACCGTAGAATTCCTTGTGAATGGAAAAAAATCGAATAAAGCATCTGGTTTGTCTCTTCAAAAAAAAAGTTTGTCACCTTGTGAAAAATATAGGGGGATTATCGAGGCATTGGATAAAATTCCGATGCAGTATTTGCCGTTGGTTGAGGCAATGATTCATGCCGCTGCTGATAAAGTTCCTTCTATAAATTCTGCATATTCCGTATTATAAATCTGCGAATGTCCCTCATGTTTTTGTGTTTCCTCTTCAAAACTCGCTCATGTTTTTGCAAGATTGTGCAAGAATGGCTTTATGTACTTGAAGCGAAAATTTGATATTTATCTTGCTGAATGGAAAAATTCCCCGGTCAAAAAGCCTCTTATCGTAAAAGTGGCTAGGCAAATTGGCAAAACGGAATCAATCGTGCATTTTTGCTGAAGCGGTATCTGGCATGCGTTGACTGGTAACGGTAGCCTCCCTAGTTCAGCTTGTAATGCGGTGCAAATCCTATTCGTGCGAGACGAAACGCACTTTTCCGATAATTCTCAAATCTTCGCTGTCGCCGGGTTCGAACATCGGCTCGTAAATTGGGTTGTCGGAATTTCAGTTATCAGGATTTACATTTATAGAGATTTCATGTGTTTTTCGTTCTGTCCAGTTGCATCTACGATTCAATTTTCCTGTTTACTTCATCAATCCAGTCTGTATTTGAGTTCTCAAACAGATTTAAATAATAATCAAAATTCGTGGAAGGATTGTCGGAATAAGTCGAGGAAAGTTTGGCGATCCTCTTTTTCATTTCGTTGTAATTTTCCACGGTGATTTTTGAGCAGATAAAATCTCGGTGTTCTTTGCAACCGTCATAGCATTTATCGGATTTCAATCCTGTTAATCGAACAATCTCGGAATTATTTTTCTTCTTGTTCTGAGTTCGCAAATTTACATCGCCAAAGTGAGAAAGAATTACCTGCATCGTACACGGATTCACAAAGATTATGACTTTATCAGCCGCAATATCATTTCCGAATATTCTGTTGATTTTTGTGCGAATCAGTTCAAATCCTTCTTCCGGCCGCCTGTCGGTATCGCAGAAGGCAAATACAATATCGTAATTGTCGCTTTGGTATCTGTCCTGATAGCGTGCGGAAATATTGCCGCAAGACTCAGCGTTTACAAGTGTAAAATCATAAACATCAGCCCACACACCAAGATTCACAAGCCTCAAAATATAATCGTATTCTTCAAAGCCTTCGCAGATGAGGCAAATCTTCTTTTTGGTGTTTTTTAGAAAACTTGGTCTATTCATTTTTCACCTGCAAAAGAGTTTTTAGCATGTCTGGTTCTGGAATTGCGCCAAGAATACCGCGCTTATATTTTTCGATTATGTCGGTAGTTTCGCGTACGCCATCTTCTGCCGTAAACGAAGAAAGCGGATACAAATAAACACCGTCATCGTCTTTGTGAACAAACCAGATTTGTTCCTTGCGAAAAAGCTTCTTGCAGTCCATGAGGCTTACGTCATGTGCTGTAAAAATAAGCTGAGCCTTATCATTAAGCTCGTTGTTGAACATGGAAACAATCGAGCGGGTAAGCTTAAAATGAATACTGGAATCAAGTTCGTCAACAACAAGAATCAAGCCTTTTTTGAGTGCGCTTACAACATAACTTGCCAATGCCGCAATTTTCTTTGTTCCTGTGGAATCAAACAAAAGACTCGGAACGGTAACGCCTCTGTAAACAGAAGCAAGCCTTAAAGATTCTTCAAAGCCTGGCTCTTTTATGGAAATTACATCTTCTGCAGGTTTGTTTTCTTCTGTTAAATAATTAACTTTTATCTTGTCCGCATCTACGTATTTAAAATCATCCAAGTCTAAATCCGCATTTTTTACAAAGCTGACAATGTCCTTTTGTAGCGCATCATGATTTTTCATCATAGAGAGCGTTTGATTCAAAGGAATGTTATTCATGTCAACAATAACAATTCGTGACGCAAAATTCGTAAGAATCTGTTTGGCTTCTCTTAAAAAATCAAGCGAAGATGCGTCAGCAATATGAATCAATATATTATTTCGTCCCATCAAGGTAAGATTCTGATTAAGAAGCTCGTCCTTGCTGGAAAATTTCTGATTCAGAAAATCCCGTTCAAAATAAATCTCTTTCTTTTGATTCTTATATTGGTCAAAATTAATCAAAGAAAAACATTCATACACGAATTCATTTTTTTGAGTATCAAAACTGAATTCATATTCCCACTCTTTCTGATTTTCAATAAAAACGCATGAGATTGAAAATATAGGAAAATTAGTGAACCAGTTAGGCATAATTTGCACTGGTTTGTTTTGTATTATGCCCCATAATGCGCGAATAACTTTTACAAGGCAAGTTTTGCCAGAGTTGTTGGAACCATAAATACAGGCAGATTTCAAAACATTGTCAGCAGGCGACTCGATAACATTAGAGGCGAGCCTTTTGTTTCTCATGTCTGCCTTAAGAGAAAAGTTTGTTTCTGTAGAAAAAATAAACGCATTATTGAATTTCAAGCTGACCAACATAATGCATTTATAGTAATTGCATTACATTTTTTATGCAAGTTTTTTACAGGAAAATTAAATTGAAAAATTCTCCCTCATGTTTTTGTGTTTCCTCTTCAAAACTCGCTCATGTTTTTGCAAGATTGTGCTAGTTCAGCTTGTAATCCAACGCAAATGCAACGTAAATTTTTGCGTTGCATTTGCGTCGTAAAAATACTACAATTTTTTTTATGATTGATTTTGAAAATCTTGAATCCCTTAGAGAGTCAAAAAATCTTGAATTTAAAGAAGAAATTTCTAGCAGTTTTCTAAAAACCGTTTCTGCATTTTCGAATTATGGAACCGGAAGAATTCTGTTTGGAATTAGCGACGACAAAAAAATCATCGGAATAGAAAATCCTAATGAAGTTTGTCTGAATCTAGAAAACAAAATCAATGACAATATAATTCCGCACCCCGATTTTAAATTTGAGATTTCTCCCCAAACAAATTTAATAGAACTGACAGTTTTTGAGGGGAAAAATAAGCCTTATACATATAGAAACAAGGCCTACAAGCGGAATGACAGTTCGTCGATTGAAGTTGACAGGACGGAATACAATCGTCTTGTTCTTGCTGGCGAAAACAAAAATTTTGAGGAACTGCCTTCAAAAAATCAGGAATTAACTTTTTCTTCAATGCAAAAAAAATTTTCGGAGATTCTTGGAGTTCAAGAAATTAACAAGGATATCCAAAAAACTTTGGAACTTTATAGTGACAAAGAGGGATACAATATTGCGGCGAGTCTTGTTGCTGACAAAAATGATTTCTCTGGAATAGATATAGTCCGTTTTGGAAAAAATATTGATGAGATTTTAGACAGGGAATCCTTTGAGAAGTGCAGTGTTTTTACTCAGTACGACAATTCGATTCTCTTGTTCAGAAAATACTATCAGTATGAAAAAATTGATGGAATTGAGCGAAAACTTGTTGAGCTAGTTCCCGAAAAGGCATTCCGTGAGGCTGTGGCAAACGCGTTGATTCATCGCACCTGGGATTCTCCTGCGAACATAAGGATTGAATTTTATGCAGAGAAGATTGTGATAACTTCTCCAGGCGGACTTTCGCAAGAAATAAGTAAAGAAGAATATCTTGAAGGAAGACTTTCAATTCTTCGTAATCCAATTTTGGGTATGATTTTTTTTCGCCTTCATCTTATTGAAAAATTTGGCACGGGAATTCGCAGAATAAAAAACTCTTATGCCAACAGCGTCTCAAAGCCTGTTTTTTCAGTATTTGATAATTCTATTCAAATTGAATTGCCGGTTCTTAGTGCAACACCAAAACTTTCGCTGGACGAGGAAAAAATTTATGATGCGTTGTCCGGTGGTATGCAACTTTCATCAAGCGAGCTTGCCCTAAAAACCGGATTTAGTCGCGATAAAGTGATTAGGCTTGCTTCAGGGCTTTTAGAAAAACGCTATATTCGAACCGTGGGAAAAGGGCGCGGAACAAAGTACACGTTGTAGCTTTCTTTTTTATGCACTTTCCCCGCCGTAAATCCTATTCGTGCGAGACGAAGCGCACTTTTCCGATAATTCTCAAATCTTCGCTGTCGCCGGGTTCGAACATCGGCTCGTAAATTGGGTTGTCGGAGATTATCGAAATTCCGTCGCGGGTGCGTTTGAGACGCTTTACGAATCCCATTCCCTTGTAGTGGATTATGTAGATTCCGTCTTTTCCGTCGTAGCCCAAATTGTCGCAGATAATCGTGTCACCGTTGAATAGAGTCGGCTCCATTGAGTCTCCGCGAACGTAGGTGGCCGCAAGATGACCTTCGTAATACTTTAGGTTTTCCGGGGCCGCGATGTAGCCTGCGACTTCTTCCTCGTCTGCAAGGAACTGTCCGTGGCCGGCTGAGAAAAGCTGTTCGTAGACGGGAACCTTAAAGTCTCCGTCGTAATATTCTTTTGATTTTGTTCGTGGAACTTCGCGCGTTCTGCCGGATTCGCCCTGTCGTTCCGAGCTTTTGCAAAGTGAATCCAAAGATTTTCCGAGCGTTTCAGAAATCCGCACCGCTTCGTCCAGGCGTGGCTGAATGCCTTTTTTGATTCTGTTTTTCATTGTGCGGAGCGAAAGCCCTGCTTCCTTGCAGAGCCAAGAGGGGGTAAGCTCTTTTTCTGAAAGAGCGATGTTTACACCGTTCCAAAAATAAGAAGTTTCCATGCCAAAAATATAGGATTAAAATAGAAGAATGTCAAAGGAGACTGTTTTGAAATTGATTGTGAAAAAAAATCTGATTTTTTTGATTTTATTAGACTTTTTGGACAAAACGTCTTAAACTAGACATAGAGTTTCCTTTTGTAGTATTATTTTTTAGTTAAAGATAACTCTAAAAAGTCTAATGAGCGGTTTTTCTTTATCATGTTTTCGGAAAATTCTTTCGATTCTTATGGTAAGGTGATTGCCGTTTATAGTGTTTATAAACTTTGAATATATAAATGTAACGTATGGTAGGAGAAGTATGGGCAATAACAATAATCTTGTACCCGGATTTAACGATGAACGTGATGACAGTCTTAAAATCAATCTTGAAAAACTTAATGATGTAGATAATGGTCTTATCATCTATTTAAACGGATATATCGATACCTACAACTCAAGCTTTTTCCAGAAAAGAATTTCCAAGGTTGTTGAGGCTGGCTTTATCAACTTGGTATTCAATTGTGCATCTTTGAACTATGTTTCATCGACAGGAATCGGTTCTTTTACTGCGTTCCTCAAAATGATTAAGCCGAAGGGTGGTGACATAGTTTTGCTGGAAATCCAGCCGAAAGTGTATGAAGTTTTCCAGTTGCTTGGGTTCTCTCAGTTCTTTAATATCAAAGATTCGATGAGCGATGCTACGCAGTTCTTTAAGCAGGGCGCTCCTGTGGCTGACAGTATTTTCCCGAAGATTTTTAGCTGCCCTGTTTGTTCAAAGCGGCTCAAAGCTACAAAATCTGGAAGATTCCGATGTTCTGAATGTAAGTCGATTCTTGCGATTGACCAGCAAGGTCAGGTATTCTTGGGTTAAAATCGAGTACAGAAATATTATTTGATTTAAGGACGCAATCCGTTTGTTTCGGGTTGCGTTTTTTTTTGCGGTAGTGGGGGCGGGCAAAAATGAGGAATTGAAAGTGACAGTATTTTTTGAATTTTTGTGAATTTTGTACTGAATTTAATAAATTGTGGATAACTTGTGCAAAGTCTGTGTGAATTCTGTGTGCTACTTTGTTAGAGAAATGTGGATAACTTGTGTGAAAATTTGTTGATAACTTCTGGCAACGGTTGAAATTTGTCGAAATTTAAGTAAATTTTCTTAAAGGTGTTTTTAAATTTTCTTTATAAATCGTTATGTTATAATAATTTAGAAGATTGAAATATTCAAATTTCGGATGAATTTAAAATTACTTTAGGAATTTTTTGGGAAAAAAATAGAATTTCAAAAATTTCATAAAATGTGGAAAACTCGTGGAAATTTTGTGTGATAGTTGTTAAATTCATTTGAATTTATGTTGAAAACTAGGGGATAAACTTTGTCTTACAAAATTTGGGGGGCATTCCGAAAATTATAAAGATGTTGGCTTTCTGAAAAACTCGCAGGCATCTCAAAAAACATCCAAATTTTAAGTTTTTTCAAGATGCCCTCGTTTTTTTACTTTTTGGATAGTCTGGAATTCTATTTTTTATTGCAAAGGGTTATAATAGACTTAAATGAGGCGGTCGAACAAAAAAATGAAAACAGCAATATCTTTTATATTTTCCTTTATTTTGATGTGTGTGGTCGGTACTGTTTTTGCAGGTTTGCTTTTTATGGCCGGAATCGATTTGAAGTATCTTGTCGCTGGTCAGCCGCTTTCGTTGTTTTCGCTTGAATTTTTTCTCCGCGGAGTATTCTTTACATTCCCGCTTATTTGCGTAATCGCTCAGCTCCTTCTGATTCTTTATATAATTCGCCATCCGGCCGAGCACTTGATTCCGTTCCTCATGTTCGTGATTATTGCGCTTGTTTCGTGGCTTATTCTTATTCCTTGCGATATGCAGCTTGCCGACACGTATTCAAAAAAGGCGCATGTTGAAGATAAGTACGTTCAGCTTTCGACTGGATATTTCCGCGAGGAAGTCGGTGGCGTTTATTATTACACGCGGATTCTTCCTGACGGAACTGCGGACGGGGTTTTTCTTGACGTGAACGGAAGTTCTGCCCGAAAGAGCGGAATTTTCCCGTTTTACGGAACTTCCGTTACCAATGCTGCGGCTCAGCCTTATGCGGATGTGCTTGTAAAAAAAGCCGTTCAGCCGTCTGAGGTTATTGCTTACCCCATGAAAGTTTATTCTTCGTTAATTGAAAATGCGTTGAGCAGCTGGCAGGCTGGCTTTGGCGCGTGGTTCACTTTTGCTACGTTGGGGCTTGCTTTGCTTGCCGTTTACGGGCTTCAATTCTTTAGTTCATGGCGACTTTTGAATTCATTTTTGATTGTGCTTGCGGGGCTTTCGATTGCGTTTTTGAATTATCTCGTTTATTCCGAAAAGTTTTTTCCTGATTTTGTGGGCGGACTTTCCGAGCATATATCTTTTCTTTCGTCAACGAATCCGTTTATAGTTTTGCTGAATTTTGTGATTTTTATTCTCTTTGCCGCATTTGGAATTGTGATGGGAATTTATAGGCACAAAAAACGTTTGGCAAATCTTTCGGATGATGAGGAGTAGACCAAAAATGAAAAAAGTATTTTGCATAGTTCTTTCTTACTGTATTTTTGCTTTCCTCTTGTTTTTTGCTTTTACGCATTTTTTTACTAAGATTCCTGAGCTTCTTCCAGGCGAGACTGGCTCGTATGAATTCCATGAGACTCTTCTTTTGGTTTATAGATTTCTTCCGGCTTTAATCGGCACCGGATTCATAGTTGGTTTTGCGAGTGTTTTTGGAAAGTCGGCATTTTCCGTCAACCGAAAATTTTCGTCTGAAATCATGGGAAAGTACAAGTACGTGTTTTTGCAGTCACTTTTGTACGTTTTTGTTCTCTCGTTTGTTGCCGAAATTGGGATTCCCCATTGTGAGCGTGTGCAGGCGCAGGTTGTTGCGGCTCCTAGACTTTATGGCCAGTTCATGAATCTTGGTAAAGAAAGTCTTTCCGATGGAAAAATTGCTCTTGCAAAGGAGTGCGCGTTGAACGCTCTTGCGGTTTATCCGGCTTCGCAGGACGCGACGGCCCTTTACGAGACGGCTCTTGCCGCTGTAAGTTTTTCAAAGGAGCCTGTCGCTTCTGAAGTTGAGTCTGTTGAAAAATTTATTCCGCGAAAAGAGATTGGCGACGAAACTGTTTCTTCTCTTATTGAAAAGTCAAAGGCTGCGGCTCTTGATGAGAATTGGTTTCTTTCGCATTATTATGCCCAGCTTGCCGTGGACGCGGGTTCTTCTTACGACGTAAATATTAATGAGGCGAGAAGGCTTGCCGCTGAAGCTTGGAATATTTTGGGTGAGCCTCAGTCTCCTGAGGAGTCCGAAGAAAATATTCTTTTTAGGCGCAAGAAACTTGCTTATCTTAATTTGACGAATGGCGACGCGCTCAGCGCATATTATCAGTTTGTTGCAATTGAGCAAGGCTCTCCTCTTGGGGCGAAGGATGCGGATGTTGCTCAATTCCTAAAAATCGCGACGGAACGTGTTGCCGAACAATGCTTTTTTATAGATGAATTTGAGAATATCAAACGTTTTGAAACTTCAAAAAACGTTTATTTTGCGATTCCTCATGCAGACGGCTCGAAGGATGTCGTTTTTATTCGCGGAATTACGAACGTAAAGAATGCCGGAAAGATGGTTCAGTATCTTCGCGGGCTTTCGGTAATTTCTTATTCGTCTCGCGGAACGTTCTTAAAATCTGTTTCCGTGCCATACGCAAAGATGCTGACAGAGCCTGTCAGCATGTTCGACGAACCTGAAAAAGCAAAATTCCAGATTCTTGATTCTTATGAATCTGTTCCGTATATTCTTTTGCTTGGAATTGACCGCTACAATCAGGAAAATTTTTCTAAGCCAGAATATATTTTTGCCCAGGATTATCCTGAAATTTTGCGTGACGAACCGAGATACATGATTCTTGGCATTAGCCATCATGATTTTTCGTTGATTCAGGATGCGTCGATTGGTTCGAAAAGGATGAATCTTATTTCGCTTGCAAGAATTTATCCACGAATCCGTTTCTTTGGTTTTTCTGCCGAAATCTATGGTTCTGATTTGCTCCATCGTGCGACATATCCGCTTTTTCTGTTGATTCTGTTTATTTTTCTTGCCTGCATTGCATGGAACTATCGTTTGAATTCTAGCCAGCTTTTTAAATTCAAATGGATTTTTGTGATGCCGTTCCTGACGGTTGCCCTGTATTTTTCGATGGAATGTCTTCTTTATATGATAAAACTTTTGGATTACATTTTTATTGCGATTGCGGGTTATTATGCGATTATCCTCGCAATAATTTTTGAAATCCTGGTTTTGGGAATCGTCTCGTTCATTTTTGTAACGCGAACGGCAGACTAGGTGGAACGACAATATTTGTTTTTACTTTGCAATGTCGGTTTTGTCGTTCCTCGCGATTTTTTTGGGTGGTTGTGGTTTCGACTCCGCTCAACCACCGGGTTTCGGCTACGTTCAACCACCGGGATTTTTTCAATTCACCTGTGTCCCATCTGAGTTTATCTGTGTTCATCTGTGGTTTCGATACGCTTTGCTACTCAACCACCGACGGTGGCGTTTTTTTTAGATTGAATATTCGTAGCCTATGAATTCATTGTTTTTGTCTACCAGTTGTTGCAATGTAATTGACTGAAGATAGTCGTTTACGGTTCTGCTGAAATTTTTCCAAAACATCTTGCTGCCTTCGGAGATTACTGTGTTGTTTTCGAGCGGAACTTGCGGTGTGAGCGGGCCTTCAATGGCATGTAAAATTTCACCGACGGTGTAAGTTGAGGCGGGGCGTGTGAGTTTGTAGCCTCCGCAGCTTCCTCTTGAACCGACTACCAAGGCTGCTTTCCCGAGCAGGTTCAGAATTTGTTCCAGATATTTTAAGGACAGGTTCCGTCGGTGCGCCAGTGTTTTTAGCGGAATGAATTTCTGGCTGGCATCTGCGGCTAAATCTTCCATAATTAAGAGCGCATATTGTCCACGCGCAGAAATTTTATACATGAATGCCTCCTTACGATGTGATTACAAGCTCGTCTTTGCTCACGTCAGTGTGATTCTGCACGATGAATGCGTTTAGCACCGGGTTTTGCGAATCTTCTAGCGAGAGAATCAGATAGCGTGCTTTTGAGTCAAAAAACAGGCGTTTGTCTTCTTCTGACGGTCGGCTTGGGCTTTCTGGGTGCGAGTGCCAGTTTCCGAGAGGCTGCCAGCCGTGGGAGCGCATGTCTTTTATGGCCAAAAGCTGTTCCCGTGGGCTTATCGTAAAATGCTCGTTTGAGTGATCCGTGTTTTCGATAAGATACACGGCTTCAATGTGCTTTTCCGTTCCGTTGTCGGTGCCCGCGATAAGCCCGCAGGCTTCTTCTGGCAAGCACTCGCGGGCGTGGGCAAGGATTTTTTCGTAATCGGCTTTTTTTAGCGTAATCATTCTCCGCCCCCTGCTTTTGCGGCTTTTAGTTCACACGGTGGCTGTTCGTAGTCAATCGGTTCTGTAATCGTTGGATTTGAGCCGCAGACAGGGCACTTTCCGTTTGCGGGAGGCAGTTTTATGTTGTGGAAGTCGTTTTTTAGGGCATCGTAGGTCAAAAGTCTTCCCACAAGATTTTCGCCAACTCCCGTAATGTATTTGATTGCTTCCATAGCCTGAAGACTTCCGATAACGCCTCCCATTGCGCCGATAACTCCGGCCTGCTTACAGGTTGGCACGGCATCTTTTGGCGGCGGGTCTTTGAACACGCAGCGGTAGCAAGGGCCCTGGCCCGGAATGTAGGTCATAAGCTGGCCTTTAAAACGGATTATTCCCGCATGGCTGAAAGGCTTTTTTTCGAGCACGCATGCGTCGTTTATCAAAAACTTTGCGGGAAAGTTGTCTGTGCCGTCAATCACAAAATCGTACTCGCGGATGAGTTCGCGAATATTCGAGGAGTAAACGAAAATCTGGTATGTGTTGACTTTTACATCTGGATTCATTGCGGTGATTGTTTCTGCCGCCGACTGGACTTTTGGCTTACCAACGTCCGCGGTTGCGTGGATAATTTGTCTTTGAAGGTTCGAAAGGTCAACTGTGTCCGCGTCCGCAATGCCAATGGTTCCAACTCCGGCTGCGGCAAGGTACATTGCGACCGGTGCGCCTAGCCCTCCAGCTCCGATAATCAGAACTTTTGCGTTCAAAAGTTTTTGCTGACCTTTTACGCCGATTTCCTTCAATATAATGTGTCTTGAATAGCGTTCAATCTGTTCGTCGTTAAGTGCCATAATTTCCTCCGTTTAGCGTGAGCCGCCGCCCATAAAATAAAGGAATTCAACAACGTCGCCGTCTTTGAGAACTGTTTTTTCTTCATCTGCTTTTTGCAAGAATTCTTCGTTAATCGAAACCGTTACGTACTGCGGTGTTTCTACTTTTTCCTGCTCGATGAGTTCTGGCACGGTTAAGCCGTCTTTTACTTCTTTGCGATTTCCTGAAACTGTGATTGTCATTTTTTATCTCCTGTTATTTGAATAAATTTTTACTCTTCTACTTTTTGAACGTAGAGCGTGTAAGTTCCGTCGTTGTTGTCGTCTAGCTGCAAAACCTGATGTCCGTCATCTTTGAACGAGCGAGGAACGTTCTGCACCGGTTCTCCGTCGTTCATTCGCACGGCGAGAATCTGCCCGTTTTCTAAATCTTCGAGCGCAACTTTTGCCTTTACGAATGTGAGCGGACAAACTTTGTCGGTAATATCCACGAATCCGTCATTTTTTATTTCTGCCATAAATGTCTCCTTTTATACAGTCAACTGCATTGTTGGGTAGCTGTGTTAAAATCTGGTGGGTGGTAGCGAAGGCGGAGCAGAAAAATGATTCTGAGCGCCGCGAGCGTTAGCGAGTCGGATACCTCTAAAGCTCAGCCATCATTTTTCTGAAACGTCGTAGCGGACAACCACCAGATTTTTAATCACTTTGCCAGTATGCAGTTGCCTATTTTCCTTCGTAGGCTTTTGTTATTACTTTTTTGAATTCGTCCTGTCCAAGTCGCTGCAAGCAGGCTCGGAATCTTTCGCTTGGCTTTGCGTTCTCTGCAAAGAAATTGATTGCCGCGTCCGCAACTCTAAAGAGCGTGTCTTTGTCTTTGATGATAGGGAGCAGGTTTTCGCCTTTGTAGATTTCGTTTCCGAACAATCCGCCGAACGAAACGATGTAGCCGCTTTCGCCGCTCCAAGCTTCAAAGGGGCATGCCTTAACGCAGCGGCCGCAGAGCACGCATTTTTCGTTGTCCAAAGTGATTCCCTTTTCTTTGTCGAGTGTGATTGCATCGAATCGGCAGGCTTTTACGCAGACTCCGCATTTTTTGCACTTTGAGTTGTCAATAGAAACGTCCATGCCGCCTTTTACGCCAAAGTCGTTTTCTTCGGCTTTTAGGCAGTTCGCACGGCAGCCCGTAACGCCGAACTTGAATTTGTGGGGAAGAGTGCGCCCAAAATATCGTTTGTCAAGTTCAATGGCAATCGGAAGGGTGTCGATACAGCCGTTCGGACAGATTGCAGAACCCTGGCAGGCCGTTACGGTACGGACTCTCGGTCCACAAACGCCTGGCTTTACCCCGCCTTTTGCAAGCTCACTTTTTACCTCTTCAATGTCCTTTATATTGATAAAAGGAATTTCGATTCCTTGTCGGCTCGTCATGTGGACGTAACCGTGACCATATTTTTCTGCAACTTCAGAAATCACTTTTATATTTTCAGCAGTCATGTTTCCGCCTACGGTCTGCACACGCAAAGAAAAGAATCCTTTTTGCTTTTGGTGCATAAATCCGCCAGCTTTTAATGCTGCGTAATCGACTGTTTCTGCCATAAGAGCCTCCTTAATCTGGGAAAACCTAGTTAAATGATATGGAATATGAACAATATATAAAGTAAAACCTATTTATGCAATAGGAAATATATGATTTTTTTCAAAAAATATATTGACCTTTTTTTTGGTTAACATTAAGGTAGCTGTATCTTAAATAACCTACTAAACAGATAGGTAAAATTGAGAAAAAGGTAGGAGGTATCTTTATGAATCAGAAAATCTTGGGAATTTCATTTGCGTCGGTTCTTGCGTTTACGATTATAGGTGCGACTTCGTGCAACAAAAAGGAAGCGGCTTCTGCAGAAAGTCAAAAAACAGAGAGCGCAAAATCAGTTTCGATTACGAACGTAAGCTATGACCCGACCCGTGAGCTTTATGCAAATTACAACAAACTTTTTGCAAAGCACTGGAAAGAAAAGACTGGCCAGGATGTTGAAGTTACCCAGAGCCACGGTGGAAGCGGAAAGCAGGCTCTTGAAGTTGCGAACGGACTTGAAGCCGACGTTGTGACTCTTGCCCTGGAATACGACGTTAACGCCGTTCAGAATGCAGGTCTTATTGAAAAAGGCTGGGTAAGCGAGTTCCCGTTGGATTCATCGCCTTACACTTCTACGATTGTCTTCTTGGTTCGAAAAGGCAACCCAAAGAACATTCTCGACTGGGATGACCTTATCAGAAAGGACGTTGGGGTTATCACTCCGAATCCTAAGACGAGCGGCGGAGCTTGCTGGAACTATCTTGCGGCGTGGGCTTACGGAGAGCGCAAATTCGGCGGGGATGAAGAGCAGGTAAAAGAATTTATAAAGCAGATTTATGCAAACGTTCTGGTTCTTGATTCTGGTGCTCGCGGTGCTACGAACAGCTTTGTTCAGAACAAACAGGGCGACGTTCTTCTCGCTTGGGAAAACGAAGCTTTCCTTTCAATTGCGGATTACCCGAATGACTACGAGATTGTTACTCCGAGCCTGAGCATTCTTGCACAGCCTTCCGTTGCAGTTGTTGACGAAGTTGTTGACCGCAGGGGAACTCGTGATGTTGCGACTGAATACTTGAACTACTTGTATTCCGAGGAAGCTCAGCGTGTTGCCGGACAGAATTTTTACAGACCATCGAATCAAAAAGTTCTTGCCGAGTTCAAGGACACGTTCAATCTTGAAATCAACCTTGTGACAATCAATGATTTTGGTGGCTGGGATGCTGCTCACGAAAAGCATTTTAGCAACGGCGGATTGTTCGACCAGATTTATACAAAAAAATAAGGATGTCAACTGAGGAGACTTTGTATGAGTAAGAAAACACGGCGCGTGATTCCTGGATTCGGGATTTCCATGGGAGTGACGATTAGCATTTTGAGCCTTGTAGTGCTGATTCCGCTTGCATCGCTGGTGGTCTACTCTGCAAAGCTCGGTCCGAGAGAGTTTTTTACGGTCGTTACCCGCGACCGAGTGCTTTCAAGCTTTTGGGTGAGCTTTAGCACATCATTTATTGCCGCTTTAATCAATGCTTTTATGGGAACGCTGATTGCATGGGTTCTCGTGCGGTACACGTTCCCTGGAAAGCGGCTCATGGACGGAATTATTGAACTTCCGTTCGCATTGCCGACTGCCGTGGCGGGAATTTCACTCACCTCGCTCATGGCAGACACAGGCTGGATTGGCGGATTCTTTGCGAAGTTCGGAATCAAAATTGCCTACACGAAAACCGGAATAACGATTGCGCTGATTTTTATTGGCATTCCGTTCGTGGTGCGTGCCGTTCAGCCCGTTCTTGAAAAGCTGGACGCGACTTACGAAGAAGCTGCGAGCGTTCTTGGGGCTAGCCGCAGAGTGATTTTTTTGAAGGTGATTTTGCCTGAGCTTTTGCCAGCACTTTTTACCGGGGCGGGACTTGCCTTTGGGCGCTGTCTTGGCGAGTACGGAAGCGTAGTTTTTATTGCGGGAAACAAGCCGTTTTCCACAGAAATCACGCCTTTAATCATCATGTCGGAACTTCAGGAATATGACTATCCTGCGGCAACCAGCATTGCACTTGTAATGCTTTTGTTTTCGTTCCTCACATTGTTCCTTGTGAACCTTGTTCAATCTCGCAACGCAAAAATTCTTGGAGGGGCGCGATGAGTCATACAAAAATAAAGCCGGAAGAAAAAATACGCAAGGACAGCGGGGCTGTAAAATGGATTTTGATAGCCGTAAGCGCATTGTTCCTGTTCGTCCTTTTGATTTTGCCGCTGATTACAGTTGTTGTTAATGCGGCGGCAAAAGGATTTTCGTTCTATAAAAATGCAATTTCTGACCCTTACGCCGTAAAAGCCCTGCATCTTACGCTGGTGGCTACGGCTTGGGCACTTGTAATAAATACGGTCTTCGGACTTTTTGCAGCTTGGGCGGTTACAAAATTCCGATTCCACGGAAAAAAACTTCTTACCACGCTCATTGACGTTCCTGTAACGGTTTCGCCGATTATTGCGGGCTTGATTTTTATTCTGATTTTTGGGCGGCAAAGTGCGCTTTTTCCGTTCCTAAAGTCACATCACATTCAGATTGTGTTCGCCGTTCCTGGAATCATTCTTGCCACCGTGTTCGTCACTTTTCCGTTCGTGAGCCGTGAGCTGATTCCGGTTCTTCAAAGTGCGGGAACTGACGAAGAGGAGGCGGCGGCTCTGATGGGCGCGAAGTGGCACACGATTTTTACAAAAGTTACTTTTCCGCACATAAAATGGGCGTTTCTGTACGGAATCGTGCTTTGTACGGCTCGCGCGATGGGCGAGTTTGGGGCGGTTTCGGTTCTTTCTGGGCACTTGCGCGGAAAAACGAACACTCTTCCGCTTCACATCGAAATTTTGTTCAACGAATTCCAGTATGTGAGCGCGTTTGCCGTGTCGTCGATTCTTGTGATGCTTGCAATCGTCGTACTGGTTCTTAGGAGCGTTCTTGAAAAATTGGGCCAAAAGGATGCGGAGCAAAACAGGTAGGAGATGTGAAAAATGTACGTGGAATTGAAGAATATAAATAAATCCTTCGGGAATTTTAAGGCATCGGACAACGTGAGTTTTGGAGTTGAAAAAGGAAAGCTCGTGGCTCTTCTGGGACCTAGCGGCAGCGGAAAGACGACGATTCTTAGAATGATTGCGGGACTTGAGTCTCCAGATTCTGGCGACGTTGTGATTGACGGAAAGGTTGTGAATGACATTCCGGCTTCAAAGCGGGGAATCGGCTTTGTCTTCCAGAATTACGCACTTTTCCGCTACATGACGGTCGAACAGAACGTTGCGTTCGGTCTAAAAGTTCAGCAAAAAAAGCCTTCTAAAGAATTCATAAAAAATCGTGTTTCAGAAATGATTGAGCTTGTTGGCTTAAAAGGCATGGAAAAACGCTATCCGAGTCAGCTTTCGGGCGGTCAGCGGCAGAGAGTTGCATTTGCCCGCGCGATTGCACCGAATCCTCAGCTTTTGCTTTTGGACGAGCCGTTTGCCGCGATTGACGCAAAAGTTCGGCAGGAACTTCGCACGTGGCTCCGCGACATGATTGGAAAACTCGGAATCACGAGCATTTTTGTAACCCACGACCAGGACGAAGCCGTTGAAGTGAGCGACGAAATCATCGTTACGAACAAAGGGCGCGTTGAGCAAGTGGGAACTCCGCTTGAAATCTACCGAAAGCCAGAGACGGCATTTACCGCGACTTTCTTTGGCCAGGCGGGATTTTTAAAGGACTACCGCACGTTCAAGAATTTTGAGGATATTCCAGAGGCTGATTCAGCTTTTACCCGACCGGAATTCGTAAAAATCTCGAAGAAAAACGAGACTGAAAAATACGCAAGCTCAGCTTTTGAAGGAACCGTGCACGACGTTTGCTTTAGGGGCACTCACATTGAGCTAAAGATTTTCGTGCATGATTCAGAAATCCTTGCCACCCGAAGGCTTGACGAAGCTCCGATTGAAGTTGGCGAGAAAGTGAACGTGTTCTTGTACCGTGTTTTTGTGACCCGCGGAAACGAAGTTCATCAGCTTTTGAACAAATCCTTGGACGAAGATTATGTGTTCATCTAACGGCAAGAGGTTTTGAAGATGAAAAAAGAATTTATTCAGACGGACGTTCTGATTATTGGCGGCGGAACGGCTGGCTGCTACGCGGCAATAAAACTTGGCGAACACGAGAATCTTTCTGTGCTCGTGGCGGAAAAAGCCAACATTGAGCGTTCGGGCTGTCTTGCCGCTGGCGTTAATGCGCTCAACGCCTACATTACAGAAGGCCACACGCCGCAGGATTACGCGGACTACGCTTTGAACGACGCTGAGGGAATTGCCCGCGGTGATTTGCTTCTTTCGCTTTCTGAGCGGCTCAATTCCGTAACGCACGACCTTGAAAATCGCGGCCTTGTGATTCTCAAAGACGAAAACGGAAAGTACGTGAGCCGGGGCTGGCGAAATATAAAAATCAACGGCGAAAACATAAAGCCACTTTTGGCAAAAGGCGTGCGCTCTCAAAAAAATGTGAGAGTTTTGAATCATGTGAACATTACGGACTTAAAAACGAGCGGAACTGGAAAAGACAGGCGCGTTACGGGCGCGTTCGGGTTCTGCGTGAATGACGGCACTTTTTACGACATAACGGCAAGGGTGGTTCTTGTTGCGACAGGTGGGGCTTCTGGCTTGTACCGACCGAATAATCCCGGTTTTTCGCGGCACAAAATGTGGTATTCGCCGTTCAATACGGGGGCGGGCTACGCGATGGGCTTGCTCGCCGGAGCAGAGATGACCACGTTTGAGATGCGTTTTATCGCTCTTCGTTGCAAAGACACGATTGCGCCCACAGGCACGATTGCGCAGGGCGTGCACGCAAAACAAGTGAATGCGAAAGGCGACGTTTACGAAAATCATTACGGCTTAAAAACCAGCGAGAGAGTCTGGGGCACGGTGGAAGAAAACCGCGCTGGCAGAGGCCCTTGCTATCTTTCAACGAGCGGAATTAAAACTGAGACCGAGCAGGACTTGTTCCGCGCGTATTTGAACATGGCTCCGAGCCAGACCCTAAAATGGCTTGAATCAGGAAAAGGACCAGCTACAGAAAACGTAGAGATTGAAGGCACTGAGCCTTACATTGTGGGCGGACACACCGCAAGCGGATTCTGGGTTGACACTTTTCGTGAGACGACCGTGCACGGACTTTTTGCCGCCGGCGACGTTGCGGGGGGCGCACCCCAAAAATACGTGACCGGCGCGCTTTCGGAAGGCGAGATTGCGGCAGAAAGCATTCTTGAGTTCTTGGAAAAATCGGCTGAGCCGTTTGAAAACTCACTTTTAGATTCAGCAGATTCAAAAAAATCCGCAGAAAAACTTTTGGAATATGAATCGCATTTTTCAGAAAAGAATGCGGAAGCCGTTCCGTTCTCAGTAGAGCAGCTTGAAGAATCGATGCAAAAAATCATGGACGAATATGCGGGCGGAATTTCATCAGGCTACCGCTACAACGAAAGCCGACTTTTGATTGCAGACTCGCAGATTGAAGGCTTACAGGCGCTCGTTCCAAAACTTTCTGCAAGCGACGCTGACGACTTGCTCCGCATTTACGAGCTTCGCGAGCGACTAATCGTTTGCAGGGCTGTAATCGCGCACTTGCGGGCAAGAAAAGAAACTCGCTGGCACAGTTTTGGCGAGCACGCGGACTATCCGGAGCGGACGAAAGAAGGGCTTTGCTACATAAATTCAGTTTTGCGCGACGGAAAAATCAGCATAATCCGTCGCCCGCTCGTTAGGGGAGGCGTTTATGAGCATAAAAATTGACGAGAACCGCTGTGTGGGCTGCCGGGCGTGCGTGGAAGTGTGCCCGGGGAATCTCATAAAAATCAGCGAAAAAAATAAATCATTCATCAAGCACGAGCGCGACTGCTGGGGCTGCACGAGCTGTGTAAAAGCTTGCCCAAAACAGGCAATCAGTTTTTTTCTGGGAGCAGACATCGGCGGGCGGGGAGCAAGCCTTACCGTGGAAAGTCACGGCACAATCCGCACTTGGAAAATCAGCATAAACGACGGAAGCGTCCAAGAAATCCAAGTCGATTCAAGCGACGCAAACAAATACTAAAAAAAGAAGGAGCATTATTTTGAGCGAATTATCCCATCTGGACGAACTTGAAGCAGAGGCAATTTATATAATCCGCGAAGTGGCGGCGGAATGCGAGAAGCCTGTTATGCTGTATTCAATCGGTAAGGACAGTTCCGTTATGCTGCACCTTGCGTTAAAGGCATTCTACCCTGAAAAGCCGCCTTTTCCGTTCCTGCACATCGATACTACGTGGAAATTCCACGAGATGATAAAATTCCGCGACCACGTGGCAAAAAAATACGGGCTTGATATGCTCGTCTACACGAACGAGGAAGGCGTAAAGGCTGGAATCAATCCGTTTGACCACGGAAGCGCGTACACCGACATTATGAAAACTCAGGCGTTAAAGCAGGCTCTCACCAAATACGGCTTTACGGCGGCATTTGGCGGAGGCAGGCGAGATGAAGAAAAATCCCGCGCAAAGGAACGCATCTTTAGCTTCAGGAACTCGGCTCAGGCCTGGGACCCGAAAAATCAGCGGCCAGAAATGTGGAAACTCTACAACACGCAAGTTCACAAAGGCGAGAGCATGAGAGTATTCCCGCTTTCCAACTGGACAGAAAAAGACATCTGGCAGTACATAAAACGAGAGAACATCGAAATCGTGTCGCTTTATTTTGCCGAGGAACGGCCAGTAATCGAACGTGACGGCTCAATCATTCTCGTGGACGACGACCGACTAAAACTCCGTGACGGCGAGCAGATTCTGCACAAATCCGTGCGCTTCAGAACGCTTGGCTGCTACCCGCTTACAGGCGGAGTTTACAGCACGGCGAACACGCTTGACGGCATTATTGACGAGACACTTTCCGCCGTTACGAGCGAACGCACGAGCCGCGTAATCGACAAAGACGGCGGAAGTGCCAGCATGGAAAAACGAAAGCGGGAGGGATACTTTTAATGGAAAACTCAGCAAATTCAACGAACGGACTTTTAAAATTCATCACCTGTGGAAGCGTGGACGACGGAAAATCCACGCTCATCGGGCATATTTTGTATGACGCAAAACTTTTGTACGCAGACCAGGAAAAAGCCCTTGAACTTGACAGCAAAGTGGGAAGCCGAGGCGGCGCAATCGACTACTCGCTTTTGCTAGACGGACTTATGGCTGAACGCGAGCAGGGAATTACGATTGACGTTGCTTACAGATATTTCTCCACTGAAAAGCGAAGTTTTATCGTTGCCGACACGCCGGGCCACGAGGAATACACCCGCAACATGGCAGTTGGCGCGTCGTTCGCAGACCTTGCGATAATTCTTGTGGACGCAAAGCAGGGCGTTCTGGTGCAGACAAGACGGCACGCACGTATTTGCTCGCTCATGGGAATCGAACATTTTATTTTCGCCGTGAACAAAATGGATTTGACCGGCTACAGCGAGAGCCGATTTGCGGAAGTTTCGGCACAGATTAACGCCATTGTAGAGGAACTTAGCCTTAAGGACGTGGTTGTTATTCCTGTGAGTGCCACCGAAGGCGACAATGTTACGAAGCAAAGCGAGTCCATGCCGTGGTACAAAGGAAAAACGATTCTCTCGCATTTGGAGAGCGTTGACGTTAAAAAACGAAGCGACGAAAGCGGATTCTATCTTCCTGTTCAGCGAGTTTGCCGACCAGACCACAACTTCCGCGGATTCATGGGGCAGATTGAATCGGGCAAAGTTTGTGTTGGCGACGAAGTGACTGCTCTTCCGAGCGGCGAGAATGCACACGTAAAACGAATTGTGCGTGGATTTAACGACGTTCAGACTGCGGAACGCGGGCAGGCGGTTAACATCGTTCTTGACCGCGAAGTTGACGTGAGCCGCGGTTGCGTTCTTTCAAAAAACTTGCAGATTCCTGTAAGCGACCGCGTGACTGCGACGCTCCTCTGGATGGACGACGCGAGCCTTGAGAACGGCAAGAATTTTTTTGTAAAGCTCGGAACCAAGCAGATTCCAGGAATCGTAACGAAGATTCACTATGCCGTTGACGTGAACACTGGTGCACACACGCAGAAATCGGAACTTCAGAAAAACGAGATTGCAAGCGTTGATTTGTCTTTTACGGAACCTGTTGTCGTTGACGACTTTAACAAAAACCGCACGCTCGGCGAGTTGATTTTAATCGACAGAATCTCGAACATGACCGCAGCCTGCGGCGTTGTGACGGACGTTGCAAAATCAAGCGCGCTGAGTGACGAAAGCGATGGCGAAGTGACGAGAAAACGCCGTGCGACCCTAAAAATCCAGAATCCGCTCGTTGTAGAATTCGTGCTCGGAAAGGACGGCGTGAACGAAGAACTTTTGGCCGCCGTAGAAAAACGGCTTTTCAACGCCGGACGGCATACTTACCGCTACGTTCCGTCTTCGAGCGAAGATTACGTTACAACCGCGACACATCTCTTTGAGGCGGGCCTTGTCGTTCTTTTGGCGTTGGATTCTAGGCTTGTAGAAAATCGTGACGAGCGCACAAAAAAGCCGTGGTGGCAAAGAATCGATGAGACTCTGAGCGCAGAGGAGATTTCAAAGCGAATTCTTGCAAGAACAGCCTTTACGGTGCAGGACGATTACAATATTTAGAAATCCTGAAGTTCGAGTTCTTTATTTTCATTGAAAACGGTCATTGAGCTTGTCGAAATGACCGTTATTACTTTTTCAATCATGAGAGGTTTCGACTGTGCTGGGGCACTGTTGTTTTTGAAATCTGTGCCCCATCTGTGTTTATCTGTGTTT